>NZ_JBHUWH010000058.1:0-26085 GCF_042670125.1 Kitasatospora sp. NPDC057198
GCGCAGCACCGCCGCCGCCACCGCCAGTGCGGCGACGGCCGCCACCAGCAGCGCGGCCGGCGGGCCGAGCGGCGCCGGGGCGGCGACCAGGGCGACCGCCGCCGCGCACAGGACGCGGCGGCGACGGCTGTCGGGCTTCGGTCCGGTCCTCACGGGGCCGAGCCTACGCAGCGCGGCCGGGCGGTGTGCCGTCGGGCGTTGTGCCGTCGGGCGGTGTGCCGTCGGGCGGTGTGCCGTCGGGCGGTGTGCCGTCGGGCGGGTGACGACCCGTCACGGGCCTGCCGGGCGGTGGGCGGGCGCGTACCCCGTCTCGAAGGCGCGCACGGCGATCCCGACCCGGTTCCGGACGCCCAGCTTGCGCTGGATGCTCGCCACGTGGGTCTTCACCGTGCCGGCCGAGATGAACAGCTCCCCGGCGATGTCGGCGTTGGTCTTCCCCTCGGCGACCTTCCCGGCGATCTCCGCCTCCCGCGCGGTGAGCGGCTCGACCAGGGCCGGGCCGCCGGGCGGCGGGCCGGTGACGTGCCTGAGCAGTCGCACCGTGACGGACGGGCTGATCAGGCTGTCCCCGACGACCGCGGCCCGCACGGCCTCGACCAGCAGGGCCGGGCCCGAGCGCTTGAGCAGGAAGCCGGACGCGCCGTGGCGCAGCGCCGGGTACACGTACTCGTCGAGGTCGAAGGTGGTGACGACGACGACCCTGGTCGGGTGCGCCGCGGCGGGGCCGGCGAGTCGGCGGACCACCTCGAGGCCGTCCATCCGCGGCATCCGGATGTCCACCAGCGCCACGTCGGGCCGGAGCAGGCGCGCCGCCTCGACCGCGGCCACGCCGTCCGCCGCTTCGCCGACCACCGCCATGTCCGGCTGGTTCTCGAGGATCCGCCGCATTCCGCGGCGGACCATCTCCTGGTCGTCCGCGATCAGCAGTCGGATGGTCACGGACCGGAATCCTGTCACACCGGCGGGGCGGCGCTCACCCGGCGGCCGCCCGCCCGACCGCTTCCCCGCCGGCGCCCGCCCGGCCCGGCCCCCTCCCGCCTCCTGAACGGCCGCGGCCAGCGGATCCGGCGGGAACGCCCCGACGCCGGGGGGTTCAGCGCAGCAGCAGGTCGCGGATCATCCCCGTGATCTCCTCCGGCGCCTCCTCCGCCATGAAGTGCCCGGCCCCGGTCAGCCGGTGCTCCAGGTCCGGGGCCCAGGCCCGCCACACCCCGGCGGCGTCGTAGCCCAACCGGGCGCCCCAGTCCTGCTGGACCACCGTCACCGGCATCGCCAACTGCGACCCGGCGTCCAGGTCCGCCCGGTCGTGGGCGACGTCGATCCCCGCCGAAGCCCGGTAGTCCGCCACGATCGACGGCACCGCCGCCGCGCTCGCCCGCAGGTACGCGGCCCGCACCTGCGGCGGCAGCGCGGCCGGATCGTTCGCCCAGGCGTCGAGGAACGAACCGAAGAACGCGTCCGCACTGTTGGCGATCATCGTCTCCGGCAGCCCCGGCGGCTGCGCCATCAGGAAGAGGTGGTAGCCGACCGCCGCCGGGACACCGCGCAGCACGTCCCACATGTCCAGCGTCGGCACCACGTCGAGGATGCCCAGGTGGGTCACCGCCTCCGGATGGTCCAGACCGGCCCGGAAGGCCACCAGCGCGCCCCGGTCGTGCCCGACCAGGGCGAACCGCTCGTGCCCGAGCGCCGCCGCCAGCGCGACCACGTCCGCGGCCATGGCCCGCTTGGAGTACACCTCGGGGCCGGTGGCCGCCGGCTTGTCACTGGCGCCGTAGCCGCGCAGGTCGGGGCAGACCACCGTGTGCCGCTCGGCGAGCCGGACGGCGACGTGCCGCCACATCAGATGGGTCTGCGGGAAGCCGTGCAGCAGCACGACCGGGCTGCCGCTGCCGCCGACGGCGGCGGCCAACTCCACCCCGTCCCCGCCGGGCAGGCGCACGAGGTCGAAACCGGGAACGGTGGGCGTCATGGGAAACCCCTTCCGGGGGGATCGGCGGACCGGCCGGAGGACCGGCCCGGCAACTGGTGCGACCAGCGTGGACGGCACCGATCAGCAACCGATCAGCGCGCGCCGACGCCACGGCCCCCGGACCCGGAAGATGGAGGACATGCGAATCGACGTGCTCGGCGCCGTCCGGGCCCTCCACGACGACGGCACCCCCGTCGACCTGGGCGGGCCCCGCCACCGCGAAGTACTCGCCCGGCTCGTCGCCGCCGACGGCCGGATGGTCGCCACCGACACCCTCGTCGACGACCTGTGGACCGACCCGCCCGCCCGCGCCGTCGGCGCCCTGCGCACCTTCGTCGCCGCACTGCGCCGCGCCCTCGAACCCGAACGGCCGCCCCGCACCCCGCCCCGCCTCCTGGTCACCGAAGGCCCCGGCTACGCCCTGCGCCTGCCGCGCGAAGCCGTCGACGTCCACCGCTTCGAGGACGCCCTGGCCCGCGCCCGGCCCACCCCCCGCGGCCCGGCCGCCCCCCACGCACCGGCCGACCCCGACGCACCGGAGGCCGCCCCCGACGCACTGGCCGGCCTCGACGCGGCCCTCGCCGCCTGGCGCGGCCCGGCCTACGCCGACGTCACCACCTCCGCCTCCGCCTGGGCCGAACGCGAACGCGCCAGGCTGGAGGAACTGCGCCTGGAAGCCACGGAACTGCGCGCCCGCCTCCTGCTCGACGCCGGCTCGGGCGCCGAACTCGTCGCCGCACTCGGCGCCCACGTCACCGAACACCCCTGGCGCGAACCCGCCTGGGGCCTGCTGGCCCGCGCCCTGCACCGGGCCGGCCGCCAGGCGGACGCCCTGGCCACCCTCCGCCGCGCCCGCACCATGCTCGCCGACCGCCTCGGCCTCGACCCCGGCACCGACCTCCGCCGCCTGGAGAGCGACATCCTCCGGGGCACCCCGCCGGCCCCGCCCCGACCCCCCGACCCCACCTGGACCGCCGGCACCCGGCTCGGCCCGCGCACCACCGTGGAACTGGCCCGCACCCTGGCCCTGGCCGGCGGCGACGCCCTGGTCCACTCGCGACGCGACCGCCTCGCCGCCGTCCGGGCCGCCGAACGCACCGGGGACGCCACCCTGACCGCCCGCGTCATCGGCGCCTACGACGTACCCGCCCTCTGGAGCCGGGCCGACGACCCCGAACAGTCCCGTGCCGTCGTCGAAGCCGCCGAACGCACCCTCACCGCCCTCGGCCCGACCGGCCCCGCCGCCCTGCGCGCCCGCCTGCTCGCCACCGTCGCCGTCGAGAGCCGCAGCGCCGACCTGGCCGGCCCCGCCGCCGAAGCACACGCCGCCCGCGCCGCCCGCCGGGCCGAGACACTGGCCCGCGGCCTGGACGACCCCGCCCTGCTCGCCTTCGCCCTCAACGGCGTCCTCCTCCACACCTTCACCCGCCCCGGGCTCGCCCCCGCCCGGGACGCGGTCGGCGCCGAGATCCTCGACCTCGCCACCCGGCACGACCTGCCGAACTTCGCCGTACTCGGCCACTTCGTCCGCCTGCAGTCCGCCTCCGCCCTCGGCGACCTCGACGCCGCCACCGCGCACGCCGAAGCCGCCGAACGACTCGCCGCCACCACCGAGGCATCCCTCGTCCCCGTCCTCACCGCCTGGTTCCGGGCCCGGACCGCCGCCACCCGCAGCACCGAACCCGGCGGGCCCGGCGCCGCCGACGCCGCGGCCCGCTACCGCGCCGCCGAGGACGCCCTCGCCGCGACAGCGGCCATGCCGGGCCTGCACCGCGGCCTGTTCGCCCTCGCCCTGCTCGGCCTGCGCCTGCTGCACGACCGGCCCGCCCCCACCGACCCCGCCCTCGACTGGGGCCCCTACCGCCCCTGGACCCGACCCCTGGTGCTGCTCGCCCACCAGCGCCCGCAAGAGGCCCGCGCCGCCCTCGCCGCGGCACCCGACCCACCCCGCGACCACCTCCAGGAGGCCCTCTGGTGCCTGACCGCCCACGCCGCCACCCGCCTCGACGACCCCCGCACCGCCGCCCGCGCCGCAACCGCCCTGCGCCCCGCCCGCACCGAACACGCGGGCGCGGCCAGCGGATTGCTGACCCTGGGGCCGGTGGCCCGCTACCTGGCAGCCGCCGAAGCCTGCGCCGCCGAACGCTGACGGCGCGCCCCACCCGGCAACCGGCCTCCCCCGCCCCCCGCCCCGAGCCCGCTCTCTGCGCCGTGCAGGGCGGTGGTCTCCTCCGCGCGTCCGCGGTCCGTCCCGGTCAGCCGCCGAGGCCGACGCGGCCGAGCATGACCTCCAGGCGCCGCACCGCTTCCTCCGCGTCGACGAACTCCTCCTCGGTGGGCAGGACGGCGCCGAAGCTCCTGCCGTCGGGCGCCTCCAGCGCGCGCCAGTGCAGGACCGGAGCCAGTTCGCTGCTGCACTGGGCCAGGAACCAGGCGAGGTGGCCGTGGGTACGCGCCACCGTCACCGCCAGGGCGGCCATGGCTTCGCGCAAGCCCGCGAGCCGGTCGATCCGGGCCAGTCCCTCCTGCACGTGCGCCGGCCCGACCGCCGCGGCGAGAGCCGACGCCGTCTCCCGCACGAGGACCAGATCCGCCGGGGCCGGATCCCAACCACCGTCCACCAACTGGCGCTGCGCCTCCCGGACGACCTGCTCGACGGCCCCGCACATGCTCATGGACGGCAGCCTACCCGCGGACCTGCGCACCCCCGGGGCCACGACTCCGGGCGGCCGCCCCCGGTACCCGCCGGAGGCGGGGCCGGACACCGCAGCGGGTGCTTCCCGGGTCGGCCCCCTCGGCTACCCGGACGCCCCGCCGGCCGGGGCGGTGGAGGCGCGCAGCACCAGCTCCGTCGGCAGCTCGATCCGGCCGGGCGCCGTCGGGCGGCCGTCGGCGAGGTCCAGCACGGTCTGTACGGCCGCCCGGCCGATCCGTTCGAAGGGCTGGCGCACCGCGCTCAGCGGCGGGGAGGCCGTCGACGCCGCCGGGGTGTCGTCGAAGGACACCACCGACAGGTCGTCCGGGACCCGCCGCCCCTCCAGGCGGGCGGCCTCCAGGACGCCGAGCGCCTGCACGTCGCTGGTCGCGAAGACCGCGGTCGGCGGTGCGGCGGAGCGCAGCAGCGAGCGGGCGGCGGCCAGCGCCTCGGCGTGGTCGAAGTCGGTGGCGCGGACCAGCGCCGGGTCGTACGCGACGGCCGCGCCCTCCAGGGCGGCCCGGTAGCCGCGCAGGCGGGCGGCGCCGGCCAGGGAGTGCGAGCGGCCCGCGACCACGGCGATCCGCCGGTGCCCGAGGTCGAGCAGATGCTCGACGGCCTGCCGGGCCCCGCGTTCGTCGGTGACCCCGATGCCGGGGACGCCCGGCGGCGGTTCGCCGAGCGGGTCCACCAGGACGACGGGGAGCCCCTGTTCGGCGCTGCGGCGCCGGTCCTCGGCGGACAGCATCGAGATGACGACGATCAGCCCGTCGGCGCCGGCCGTCTCGCACTCCGCCAGCCAGCGGGAGATCGAGCGCCGTCCGGTCGTGCCGAGGAGCACGGTGGCGCCGAGGTCGTCGGCGGCGTCGGTGATGCCGCGGGCGACCTCCAGGGTGTAGGGGCTGAGGAGGTCGCGGAAGACCACGGCGATCTGCCGGGGCGCGTCGGGGGGCCGCTCCCCCGGCCGGACGAAGCCGTGGCGGGTCAGCAGCTCCTCCACCCGGGCCCGGGTGGCCGCGCCGACGTCGGGGCGCCGGTGGACCACCTTGGAGACCGTCGCCGCCGACACGCCCGCCTCCGCGGCGATGGCGGCCAGCAGGCCGTGCCGTCCCGTTTCGGCGGCCCTGCGCTGCGCTGCCACTCGCTGCCTGCCCTCGTCCCCCGGGCCCGTCGGCCCGTTTCCGGTGCTCCCCTCACAGTGTGCCCGACGGCAGGGTCTCCGACGTGCGGGGATGCCCCGGGGCGGGGTCCCGGGGCGGGGACCGAAAAGGGGCCGGAAAAGCGGCCGGGACGGAAAAGGGGCGGCGCCGCCGTCGCCGGCAGCACCGCCCCGTCCGGGAGGCACGGTCCCCCTACCGCTCCGCGGAGCGCTCCACCGTGGTGGGGACGCCGAAGTGCTGCAGGACGGTCGCGTCCCGCTGCTCGCCGGTGAGGTGGAGCGAGGCCCGCAGCGGGGTGTCCGCGCTGGAGGTGCCCGCGTGCAGGGCGATCTCGCCCGGTTCGACGATCCGCCCGTCCAGGCCGGTGAAGGCCAGCCGGTCGGTGTGGACGTCGAAGCGCACCGCGGCCTGTTCGCCGGGGGCCAGGTCGACCTTGGCGAAGGCCAGCAGGGCGCGCACGGGCCGGGTGACCTGGGCGACCGGGTCGACGGCGTAGAGCTGCACGGTCTCGGCGCCGCGCCGGGCGCCGGTGTTGCGCACCCGCAGGGAGGCGGTGAAGCGGCCGTCGGTGGGCACCCGCTCCCGGTCGAGCGTCAGGTCGGCGACCTCGAAGGAGGTGTAGGACAGGCCGTGCCCGAACGGGAACGCGGGCGTGGGGTCGAGGTTGGACAGGGCGCTCTGCCGGTCGGCGAGCGGCGGGTGCAGGTAGGTGTACGGCTGGCCGCCGTCGGTGCGCGGGATCTGCACGGGCAGCTTGCCGCTGAAGTTCGCCCGGCCGGAGAGGAGTTCGGCCACCGCCGGGCCGCCCTCCTCGCCCGGCAGGAAGACCTGCACCAGCGCGGCGGCGCGGTCCTGGAACCTGCCGACGGCGTACGGGCGGCCGCTGTTGACGACCAGGACGGTGGGGGTGCCGGTGGCGAGCACCGCTTCGACGAGTTCCTCCTGGACGCCGGGCAGGCGCAGGTCCTCGACGTCGCAGCCCTCCCCGGAGGTGCCGATGCCGAACATGCCGGGCTTGTCGCCCACCACCAGGACGGCGAGCTCCGCGCGGGCGGCGGCCCCGGCCGCTGCCGCGATGCCGGAGCGGTCGGTCTCGCGGATCGGGCAGCCGGGCGCGAAGTCCCATGTGACGTCCGGGAGTTCCTCGGCGAGGGCGGCGCGCAGCGAGCGGGCCTCCACGCCGTTGCCGAGGTCGTCGCGCTGGGAGAGGACGTGGTTGGGGAAGCTGTAGCAGCCGAACATGGTGCGCACGTCGTCGGCGCACGGGCCGATCACGGCGATCCGGCCGGCCGCCGGCAGCGGCAGCGTCCCGTCGTTGGCCAGCAGGACGGCGCCGGAGCGGGCGGCCTCGCGGGCGAGCAGGCGGTTGGCGGGCTTGTCGAGGTCGATCGCGCCGGCGCGCAGGCCGGGCGGGCGGGGGTCCCAGTCGGGGTCGCACAGGCCGATTTCGATCTTCTGCCGCAGGACCCGGCGCACGGCGCGGTCGAGGTCGGCCCCGTCCGCCTGGCCGCGTTCGACGGCGGCGAGCAGCGCCGGGCCGAAGCCGCGCTGGTCGGGGAGTTCGACGTCCAGGCCGGCCCGCAGGGCGAGCAGGCCGGCGGCGGTGAGGTCGGCGGCCACCCGGTGGGCGGTGACCAGGAAGGGCAGGGACCAGTAGTCGGAGACGACCGTGCCCTCGAAGCCCCACTGCTCGCGCAGGACGCCGGTGAGCAGGCGTTCGCTGGCGGCGGGGGCCTCGCCGTCGATCTCGGCGTAGGAGTTCATCACCGAGCCGACCCCGGCGGCCACCAGCCGTTCGAAGGGCGGCAGGACGACGTCGGCGAACTCACGCGGCCCGACGGCCACGGGGGCGTGGTTGCGCCCGCCGGTGGAGGCGGAGTACCCGGCGAAGTGCTTGAGGGTGGCGACCACGCCCTGGCTCTGCACGCCCAGGACGTACGCCTGGGCGATCTCGCCGACCAGGTGCGGGTCCTCGCCGTAGGTCTCCTCGCAGCGGCCCCACCGGTAGTCGCGGATCACGTCGACGACCGGGGCGAGGCCCTGGTGGACGCCGGCCTCGGCGAGGTCGGCCCCGATGGCCCGGCCGATGCGGCCGATCAGGTCGGGGTCGAAGGTCGCGGCCATGCCCAGCGAGGTGGGGTAGATCGTCGCGCCGTAGGTGGTGAACCCGGTCAGGCACTCCTCGTGGGCCATGGCGGGGATGCCCAGCCGGTGCTGGGCGACGACCTGGCGCTGGCGCTCGGCCAGCAGGCGGGCGTGCTCGACGGCGGGGCGCGGCACCGTCCCGTACGGGCGGGTGAGCTGGCCCAGGCCGTGGGCGGCGGTGTCGGCGAGGTCGCCGACCTTGCCGAACAGGCTGGTGCCGGGGGCGACTTCGGGGCCGGAGGGCTCCACGTCCTCCCAGGCGCTGGAGAGTTGGGCGACCTTCTCGGCGGTGGTGAGCTCGGCGAGCAGGGCCTCGACGCGCGTGCCGGTCGGCAGGGTCGGGTCGGCCCAGGGGCGGTCGCCTCCTGCGGTGGGGAGGCCGCCCTGGTGCGGCGTGGTGGTCGTCATCAACGATTCCTTGGGATGCGTGGCGCAGGGGGTACCGGTGGCGGGTTCGGCGGCGTCGCGGTACGGCCCCCGGGCCGGGAGGGGGGAGCGGGCCGGCCGCCGCCCGGGGCGCGGGCGCGGCCGGGGCGCGGGCACGGCCGGGGCGGCGTTCAGGCGGCCGGGGCGGCGTTCAGGCGGCCGGGGCGGCGTTCAGGCGGCCGGGGTCACTTCGAGAACCCGGCGGTGAGGCCCGCGACGAGCTGGCGCCGGGCGAGCACGAAGACCACGAACACGGGCAGCGTGGAGAGCACCACGGCGGCCATCGTCGAGGGCACGTCGATGCCGAACTGCCCGCGGTAGAGGGTCAGGGCGAGCGGCAGGACGGACTTGTCCTCGCTCTGGGTGAGGATGAGCGGGAAGAGGAACGCGTTCCACACCTGGAGGGCGTCGTAGACGGCGACGGTCATCAGCGCGGGCCGGGCCAGCGGCACGGCGAGCGACCACAGCATCCGCCAGTCCCCGGCGCCGTCGACGATCATCGCCTCGAAGAGCGAGCCCGGGACGTCCCGCAGGAAGCTGACCAGGATCATCACCGTGATCGGCAGCGCGAACGCCACCGACGGCAGGACGATCGCCGCGAGGCTGTCGTACAGCTGCAGGCGGATGATCAGCAGGTAGACCGGGATGATCACCGCCTGGAGCGGGATCGCCAGGCCGAGCAGGAACAGCCGGAAGACCGTGCGCGACCGGCGGCCGCCGTGCCGGACGATCGCGAAGGAGACCATCAGCGCCGCCGCGATCGTGAGCACGACGGTGGCCGCGGTCACCAGGACGCTGTTGAGCAGGTACGTGGTGAACCCGCTGTCCAGCACCGTCCTGTAGTTGTCGAGGGTCGGGCTGCCCGGGACGGACAGCGGGCTGCTGGTGACGAACTCGGCCCGGGTGCGCAGGCTGGTGACCACCACCCAGTACACGGGGACGACGACGAGGGCGGTCCAGAAGAGCACGGCCCCGCCGGTGACCAGGCGCCGCAGGGCGGCGACCGCACGGGCGGCGGGAGGCCGACCGGGCCTCCGGCGGGCGCGGGAGGCCGCGGGTGCGGCTGCGGTGGTGTTCACATGCCCTCCTGCTGGCTGTCCATGCGGGTGAAGCCCGACAGCCGGGTGGTGAGCAGCGACAGTCCGAGGCCGATCAGCACGAGGACGGTGGCGACGGCGCTGGCGCGGCCCATGTCGTGGGCCTGGAAGCCCGTGATGTACATGGCCAGGGGCAGCACGCGGGTGGCGGTGCCGGGCCCGCCGGTGCCGCCGGACAGGACGAAGATCAGGTCGAAGTAGGTCAGCGACCCGACCAGCATCAGCGTGCTGGAGGTGACGAGGGTGTACTTCAGCTGCGGCAGGGTGATCCGCAGGAAGCGGGTCACCGGGCCGGCGCCGTCGATCGCCGCGGCCTCGTACAGCGACACCGGGATCTGCCGCAGGCCCGCCTGGTAGAGCAGGGCGTGGAAGGGCACGAACTGCCAGGCGATCACGAAGACGACGGTGTAGAGGGCCAGGTCGGGCGAGCCGAGCAGCGGCCGGGCCAGCCAGTGCAGGCCGGGGGTCGCGCCGATGCCGAACGAGGGGTCCAGCAGGGCCTGCCAGGTCAGGCCGACGGCGACGGCGGACAGCAGCAGCGGCAGGAAGAACAGCACCGAGAAGAAGGCCCGCCACCGGCCGGACGGGGCCTGGAAGACGCCGAGGGCGAGGGCGATCGGGGTCTGGACGAGCCAGCTGATCGCCATGACCTTGACGGTCAGCCACAGGGCGTCCCAGGTGGCGGGGTCGCCGAGGACGCCGCTCCAGTTGGTGAGGCCGGCGGCGCGGATCGCGCCGAGGCCGTCCCACTCGGTGAAGCTCAGCACGACGACGCCGGCCAGCGGGACGAATCCGAACAGTCCGAAGATCAGCAGGGCGGGGGCGGCCATGACCGCACCACTCCCCCGGCGCCCCCGGCGGGGCGGGACCGGCCGCGCCCGGCGGGACGCGGCCGGCGGGGTGGTGCCGGCCGTTGCGGCCGTCACTTCTTGCCCATGTTCTGGCCGAACTGCTCGGGCGTGATCTGCCGCAGGAACGACTTGTCGACGTTGGTCAGCAGCGGGTCGGCCTCCTCGGAGGGCAGCGCCTGGTCCCAGGAGAGCTGGAAGCTCGGGGAGTCCTGCACCAGCTTGTAGACGAACTGCAGCCACGCCTTGTCGGACGAGGTGGTGGCGGCCAGCTTGGCGTCCAGGCCGGTCACCGGGGGCACGCTGCCGGCGGCGAGGTAGGAGTCGATCTGCGCGTCGTTGAGGACGTAGTCCTTCAGGTACGACATCACGGCGGCCTTGTGGGTGGTGGCCGCGTTCACCGAGAGGAAGTTTGAGGGGTTGCCGACGATGTTCTTGGCGTCGCCCGCACCTCCGGGAACGGCGGGGAAGGCGGTGTACCCGAGGTCGTTCTTGACGAAGTCCGGTGCCGCCTTGGCGAAGTTGGCGTACTCCCAGGTGCCCATGAGCTCCATGGCCGCCTTGCCGGTGTACACCAGGGCCGTGGAGGCGCCCTGGTCGTAGCTGACCGAGGAGGCGTTGTCGCCGAACGCGCCGGAGGCGGAGAGCTCCTGCAGGTACTGGTTGGCCCCGGTGAACGCCGGGTCGGCCCAGGCGCCGTCGAGGCCGGCGTTGGCCTTGGCGAAGACCTCGGGCCCGCCGACCCGGTCGACCAGGTACTCCTCCCACATCAGCGTCGGCCACTTGGAGTTGGCCGCCAGCGAGACGGGCGTGACGCCCTTCGCCTTGAGCTTGGCGACGGCGGACTTCAACTCGTCGTAGGAGGTCGGGGGTTGGACACCGGCGTCGGCCAGCACCTTCTTGTTGTAGTAGAGGACGACCGGGGCGAGGCCGTTGGCCGGCACGCCGTAGATCTGGCCCTTGAACGTGGCGCTCCGCATCACGCTCGGGGTGTAGCGCTCGGAGCCGACCTCCAGCGGGTTGAGCTCGGTGACCTTGCCGGCCTCGACGTAGTCCTCGAGGGCCCCGCCGCCCCAGTTGAAGAAGATGTCCGGGGCCTGGCCGGCGCCGAAGGCGACCCGCAGCTTCTGCTTGTAGTCGTCGTTGGCGAACAGCCGCAGGGTGATCTTCTCGTCCGGGTGGTCCTTGTTGTACGCGTCGACCGACTCCTTGAGGATCGTCTGGTCGCTCAGTGCCCACATGGTGAGGCCGTCCTTCGAGCCGCCGGAGGCGGAGGGGCCGGAGGTGCCGCAGGCCGACAGGACGAGCGCGGTGCAGACGGCGAGGGCGAGGGAAGCGGCGGCCCGCCGGCTTCTCGGGCGCTGAATTCTGTGCATGGCGAAGGTGCTCTCATCTCTGGAGGGGGAATGGGCGCCGAAACGGCGCGGGAGGTGCGAAAGTCTTTCGATCGGAAAGCCCTTGGCTCCGCCTCGATAACCGCAGACTGGCACGGCCGACATCCACCGGACAAGGCCGGGAAAACCCCGGGTTACGAAAGACTTTCGCTGCGGGGCGCATCGGCGGGCCACGGCGCTTGACATGCCTCCGGGGGCTTCACGGACTTTCTGCCGCGGGCACTGCCGCGAATTGGCGCCCGCCGGCCTTTCCCCCGTTTTCCCCGGGGGGCTTCGAAATGCGGCCCGCCCCGCACGCCGGGCACGCGTTCAGCGCCGTCGCGGACGCCAACGCCGTCGCGGACGCCAACGCCGTCGCGGACACCGACGGCGTCCCACCTCGCCGACGGACCCCGGCGTCCCGTCCCGCCGACGGGCCCCGGCGCCCCGTGCCCGGCCGACGGGCCGTCAGGTCCTCCTGGGCGGTGCCGTGGAGGCCCGCAGGACCAGTTCGGTCGCCAGCTCGATCCTGGCGGACGCCGGCGGGTTGCCCTCCGACAGTTGCACCAGGACCCGCGTCGCCTCGTGGCCGAGTTCCTGGAAGGGCTGGCGCACGGCGCTGAGCGGCGGGGTCGCCATCGCGGCGACCAGCGTGTCGTCGAAGGACATGACGGTCAGGTCGTCCGGGACGTCCAGGCCGTGCTGCCGGGCGGCCTCCAGCACGCCCATCGCCTGGGCGTCGCTGGCCGCGAACACCGCGGTCGGCGGATCGGGGAGCTGGAGCAGCCGCCGGGTGACGACCAGGGCCTCCTCGTGGTCGAAGTCCGTCGCCCGGACCAGGGCCGCGTCGAACGGGAGGCCGGCCTCGTCGAGGGCCGCGTGGTAGCCGTGCAGGCGCGCGGCCCCGGCCAGCGAGTGCGAGCGCCCCGCCACCATGGCGATCCTGACGTGCCCCAGTCCGACCAGGTGCTGGACCGCCTCGCGGGCGCCGTTCCAGTTGGTCACGCCGACGCTGGGGACGGGCGCGGCCGGTGCGCTGAGCGGGTCGATCAGGACCACCGGCAGGCCCTGCTCGACGATCCGGCGCTGGTCGTCGTCGGAGAGCATCGAGATCACGATGATCAGCCCGACCGCGGAGATCCGCTCGCACTGCTCGAACCACTGGGCGATCGAACGGTTGGCGGTCGTGCCGACCACCAGCTGCAGGCCCATCGCCTCCGCCGCGCCCACGATCCCCCGGGTCACCTCCAGGGTGTAGGGGCCGCTCAGGTCGCGGAAGACGGCCACCACCTGGCGGGGCCGGTTCGGGTCCGCCAGGTCGTAGCGGACGAACCCGTGCTGCTGCAGGAGTTCCTCGACCCGGGCGCGGGTCTCCGCACCGACGTCGCGGCGGCGGTGGACGACCTTGGAGACGGTGCTGAGTGAGACCCCGGCCTTCGCGGCGACCTCGGTCAGGAGTCCGTACCGCCCGGAGTGGTGCTCGGCTCTCCGTGCCATCCGCTCCTGCCTCGTTCCCGTCACCGACCCGCCCGGCCCGCCGGCCCACTCAGCCGCTCGGCCCGCTCGGCCCACTCGACCTGCCAGCCTGCTCGGCCGCTCGGCCGCTCGGGACTGAGCCGCAAGCTATGCGACGCGCGCCGGACGGGGCAAGGCTGAAAGGCGTTCTCCGGCGCCCGGGGAGCGAAAGTCTTTCGTAGCGCGGTCGCCTCCCGCGCCCCCGGCCTTCCGGGCACGTCGAACCGCGTCGGGGCGTCGAGGAAACCGACCGCGGACTACCTCGCGCGTTCCTGCGGCGTCAACGCCGGGGAAAGGCGCACCCGCGAAAGGGTTTCGAGGTCGGGGCAGTGACACCCGGACGCAACCTCCCGATACTTTCCAACGCCAGAGGATGCCGCCGGGCCACCCCGCCCCGTGACGGCCCGCAGAGTCCGCCCTGCCTGGCACCACCCCTCATTCCGTCCGGTGCGGCACGCCCTCGTGGCGCGGCCGCGCCGGACGCCCCCATGGAGGAGCCGCAGTTGAGAAATCCCTTCAAGCCGGTGAAGGCCGTCGCAGCGGTCGCGGCCGTCGGAGTGTCGCTCTCGCTGGCCGTCGCCCCGAGCGCGTCGGCGTACCAGCCCGGCCCGGCCGACCTGTACACGGTGCAGAACCCGAGCTGCAACAAGCAGCCCTGCGTCCTCTACCCGAAGTCGGCGCAGCTGCCGAGCGGCCGGATCGTGGCGGCGTTCGAGAACAGCCAGGGCGCTCCCGTGGGGCAGACGCTGCCCCTGTACAAGAGCGACGACGACGGCACCACGTGGCAGAAGCTGACCGACGTCAAGGCGCCCGCGTACCTGTCCGGCGACCCGGCGTACGCCGGGTACACCAGCAACTGGACCAACCCGTACCTGTACGTCCTGCCCCAGGACGTCGGCGCGCTCAAGGCCGGCACCCTGCTGCTGGCCAGCGTCGTCTCCGGCGACGACTACTACTACCGGGAGCGCAGGGCCGCCGACCCCAACTGGCAGCCCACCGGGAACGGCGACCGCAAGGACGTCTCGATCGCCCTGTACGCCAGCACCGACGAGGGCGCGAACTGGAGCTTCCAGAACATCGTCGCCGCCGGCGGCTGGCAGGGCGGCACCTTCTCGGCGGCCAACACCCACCAGCAGCAGGACCCGGTCTGGGAGCCCTACCTGTACGCCCGGGGCGGCAAGCTGATCGCCTACTACTCCGACGAGAACGAGTACACCGGCTACGACCCCGCCACCGGCGTGCCGGCCCTCGACCCCGCCAACGACACCGCCGCCGACCCGCGCCTGCAGATCCTCTCCCACCGGACCTGGGACGGCACCGGCGCGGCGTGGAGCGCCCCGGTGGTCGACGTCCCCGGCAGGGCGGTGGCGTCCGGCGGCGGGACGCTGATCGGCGGCGGCCGCCCCGGCATGACCACGATCGCCCCGACCACCGACGGCAAGTTCCTGCTGACGTACGAGTACTGGGGCGGAGGCTCGAACATCCGCTACCGGTTGGCCGACGACCCCCGGAAGTTCTTCGCCGCCCCCGACGCGCCGGTCTCCGCCCTGCCCGTCCCCGCCGGCGGCCACTGGCTCGCGACCGGCGGCAGCCCCGTCCTGTCGGCGCTGCCCGACGGGCGGATCGCCTACAACGCCAACGGCAGCGGCAACGTCTGGGTGAACGAGTCCGGTCGCAGCACGGGCGAGTGGAAGGAGTACCGGACGCCCGTCCCCGGCGGGTACAGCCGCAACCTGCAACCCGTCGAGGGCACCGGACGGATGCTGATCCTCCAGGCGTCCTGGGGCGGGGGAAGCACCGGACCGGTCAGGTACGGCGAGGTCGACCTCGGACGCTCCGCCGGCGCCTACTACACCCTGGTCAACCGCAGGACCGGCCAGGCCCTCGCCCCGCAGGGCGGTAGGACCCAGGACGCGGATCTCACCGGCGGCGCCCCGGACCTCGTCACCGCCCCGGTGAACGCCGGTGACGACACGCAGCGCTGGCACCTGACCGACAAGGGCGGCAGGATCACGCTCCTCAACAAGGCCGGCGGCCGGGCGGCCGGCATCTGGGGCGGCACCGCCACGACCGGGCAGCAGCTCGCCCAGTGGGTCGACGACGGCGCCACGGACAAGCAGTGGACCCTCACCGCCACCAGCGGCGGCTACTACCGGCTCAGCTCCGTCAACAACAGCAGCCTGTACATGACCGGCACCGGCGCGGGCGCGGCCGTCGACGTGGAGGCCGCGATCGACTCCTCCGCGAACGCCTCGGCGGACGACGCCCAGGAGTGGCTGCCCGTGCGCGAGCCCCTGCCGACCGACGCCCCCTTCACCCTGAAGAACGGCGGCTCCGGCCGCTGCCTGGACGTGCCCGACGGCCGGAGCGGCGTCCAGGTGCAGATCTGGGACTGCTCCGGCAACGCCAACCAGGCGATCACCCAAACCGCGGCGGGCGAGCTGCGGGTGGCCGGCCAATGCCTCGCCGCGAACGCGGACGGCACCGCCCCCGGCACCAAGGTCATCCTGTGGCCCTGCAACGGCAGGACCAGCCAGCAGTGGCAGGTGCGCGTGGACGGCTCGGTGGCCAACCTCTCCAACGGACTGGTGATCGACGTCCTCGACAGCGCGACGGCCAACGGCTCGCGCGTCCAGCTGTCCTCCCCGCTCGGCAGCACCGACCAGCAGTGGTCCCGGGCGTAGCGCCCCCCTCGACGCGGGCGCCGAAGACCTGTCTTCGGCGCCCGTGCCGCTGCCGGGACCGGCCGAACGTCAGCTCAAGGGGGAGGCGACCAGCCAAGTGGTGTCCTGGTACCAGTAGTTCTTGCTGTCCCAGGTGTTGGACCCGCCGTCCCCGGCGAGGTAGCCGGTGTACTCGAAGTGCCGGATCTCCTTCTCCGGATAGCCGAGGGACGGGAAGGACAGGCCCTGCCCGTTGTTCCCCGGGTGCGGGCAGAACGTCGCGTCCCTGGCGAACAGCCGGCTGCCGTCGTCGGCGTTCAGCCGCAGCTCGAAGGCGGCGTGCCGCAGGAACTGCCCCGCGTTGTCGGCCGATTCGAAGGACACGCAGGCGCTGTCGGCGAGCCCGGCCCGGACGATCCACGTGGCGTTCGCCCTGTCGGCGCCGGCGGAGGACGAGGAGACCGGGGAGATCACCACGTCGCTGTCCGCGGCGTCGTGCCGCAGGTAGTGGCCCGTGCAGCACGCGGTCGTCGCCTTGAGGGAGATCCTGGCCCCGGGCACGAGCCCGCTCGACCACACCGTGTAGCCCACCGAGTTGATGTCGGCCTGGACGGCGTCCTCGGTGCTGTCCGAGGGGTAGCCGGACGTCATGACGCCTTCGTAGAAGGTCCCGGCGGAGGCGTTGCTGTTGTCGCCGCCGATGCCGAGGACGATGGCGCCCTGCTTCTTCATGGGGTCGTAGCCGGCGGCGTCGGGCCGTACCCCGTCGTAGAAGGTGGACAGGCCACCGGACTCGGCGTTGCCGCCGCGGATCGCCCAGTGGTCGGGCCCGCCCTTGAGGGTCGCGGTGGTGAAGCGGTGGTCGATGGTCGGGTCCCCGGCGTTGTACCCCCGGTTCACGCCGGAGAACAGGCCGTTCTCCAGGTCCGCCATGATCCAGGGGCCGCTGCCGGCTCCCGAGCCCCACGTCCTGCTGGTGCCGAAGTAGACGGCCTCCATGGTGCCGTTGCCGTCGTCGTTGCCGGTCGTCTCGGCGTTGCCGTAGTCGAAGCAGCAGCCCTTGTCGGAGTGGGTGCCGTCGAGGACGGCGTACATGCCCTCGGGGTCGTCGCCGGTGGCGACGCCGTTGGTGCGGTTGTCGCGGTAGCCGGTGCCCGGCGCGACGAAGACGCCGTACGCCTTGTGGCCCCCGACGGTGACGGGTGCGGCGGTGGCGTCGGCCAGGTTGTCCGTCCGGTCGGGGCCGGGCCCCGGCCAGTAGCCGGTGGGGGCGGAGTTCAGGTCGTTGCCGCGCCCGGACTGGTCGTGGATGAGCGTGATGAGGCAGTTGGTGCCGGCGCAGAAGGCGTCCTGTGCGGCCGCGTCCGCGTAGCCGCCCGCGCCGAGCACGCCGATGTCCTTCGTCGTACCGTCCGAGGCGCGCCGCACCCGGTAGAGCGGGCCGCTGTAGGCCGAGTACAGCGCGCGGGTGGTGCTGTGCGCCGCCACGCACGGGGTGCCGCCCGCGGCGTACAGGTCGCAGGGCAGCGAGTCGGCTGCCTGCGAGGTCCGGGTGCCGCCGACCAGCACGCCGGCGATCAGCGCCACGACGGTGCCCGCGGACAGCGACCAGCGTCGCAGCCGCCCGGGCAGGGGGGAGGTGCGGAGTGCGGACATGGAAGGTCCTCCGGTGGGTGGGTGGGTGGGTCAGTGGGGGCGACGGTGGTCATGCCCGGCCGTTCCAGGTTCGGTGGTCCAGGATCCGGCTGTTCTCGAAACCCGCCACGATCCGGCGGCCGGGAAGCTGCGCCGACTTCGGTCAGAGAACACACGGGCACTTGTTGCACGAGGCCGGATTCCGCGCCGCGTACAGATTCGCCGCGCTCGGCCGGTACGCCGACGCAGCCGGCACGGAAGTGGCGGCAAGTACGACGCCCGCGCCTGACGCGGTGCCCCCGGCCCGCAATCTGCGCGTCCGCCTTCTCGTCAATTGCGGCTCCTCTGTCTCCGGTACCACGAGCGCCGCACCCGGCTGCCGTCTGCGTGCGGGCAGCACAGAGACCGGCGAACCCATGGGCGACGCCTCCGCCCCAGAACGGCGCGGCGCGGAAGCGCCCCGGACGGCGCTTCTCGACGGTTGGAGATTAGGAGAAAAGGCGCTTCCCTGTCACCGGCGCGTTTCCGAAAACCTTTCGCCACTGATCCCGCACCGAGTATTGACAGGACACCCCGGCCGCAGCGGGAAGCCGCCCCCGGAAAGGATTTCCGCAAGCTTTCCGAATTCCGCACACCGAATCGTCGCCGATGATTCGAATACCCCCGGAGGCCGATATCGATTCGGGCGGACCGCGCGGAGCAGCACGAGGACTCCCGGACGAATTCCCGGGCGAAGGAAGCACGGCCCCGAAACCAGCACCCTCGCCCCCGACAGCGCTAAGCTCAGGCGGTCTTGAGCTTGTAGTCGTAATAGCCTGTCGGGCCGGTCAGAACCGCCTGGAAGTGGAGCGGTCCACCGTCCGCGTCGAGGGGGACGTCGTGGCCGGCGGTACGGGTGAAGCCGAGGGACAACCCGGGTACGCAGGCGTGGTCGGGCTCCCGGAGGACGGCGAGGCCCATCGCCTCCAACTGGTCCAGCAGGTGGAGGGCGGGGGTGCGGAAGACGTCGACGCCGCGGAACCGGACCGTGATCCGCTCCGGACCGGGCCGGGGGATCCACACCTCCGCGCCGGTGAGGCTCCTGCCGTCCTCAAGGTGGAAGACGATCTCGAACTGCGGGTGCAGGGCGAGCACCTTCATGTACCGGAACCGGTCCGCCGAACCCTCGTCCTGCACCTTGACGGCTCCCAGCCCGGCCGCCGCTTCCTTGAGCGCGGCGGCCGGCATGCCCAGGGGGAAACCGGTGATCCCGCGGGGCGGGTCGAGGTCGATGTCCATGCCGGTCATGGTAGGAGGCAGGCGCGGACCTTCCAGCCGTTGGCGCCGAAGTGCTTCTGGAACTCCGCGGTGTACGGCAGGGAGTCGGCCGTCTCCTCGGTCGCGGCGTCGTACTTCGTGCCGCGGACACGGCGGATCCCGTCGATGCCCGTCTTCATCGCCCCACCGAACTTGCCCCATCGAACTTGCCCTGTCGGATCAGGCTGCTCTGCGCAGTGCGCCCGCCGCCGCGGCCCCGGCAAGGTCGCCAGCCCGCGCGACGTCTGCCCGGACACCGGGTTCGCCCGGCTCTCGTACGGGCAGGCCCGCGCCCTTACGCCGCTACGTTCGCACTCTCCCGTGGGACGTCTTCCTGGTTGCGGCGCGCCGCCCCCCGCGTACGGTCCATCTGGCGCCATTCCGGCCGCAGTCCGGCCAGGTTCGTGGTGAGGAAGTACGCGCTGCCGCCGACGAGCAGCACCGGTACGAGTCCGACGGCGGTCACCGCCGCCCCGGCGAGCAGTCCGCCGAGGGGGATGCCGGCCCAGGACAGTGAGTCGCCGAGCGCGTTGACCCGGCCCAGCATCCGGCGCGGGACCCGCTCGACGAGGACGGCCCCCAGCACCGGGTTGACGAAGCCGGTGCCGAACCCGCTGATCGCGAAGACGGCCAGTACCGCCCACATCGGGGTGTCGAAGGCGAGGATCAGGAACCTCGGCGCCCCGGCCAGCAGGAACCCGGCGAGAACCACCGTTCGCCGCCGCAGCCGGTGCGCGACCATCGCGGCGATCAAGCTCCCGCCTGCCGCCGCGGCCCCCATGACGCTGCCCATCAGGCCGATCGCGGCCGGCCCGTTGCCCGACCCCCTGGCCCAGACGGGTACGAGCACCGAGGCGAACGCCGCGTCCAGCAGGTTGGTGATGCCGACCATGACGATGACGGTGAGCAGGAGCGGCTCGCCGCGCAGGAAGGTGCAGCCTTCGCCGAATCGCTGCCAGTAGCCCGGTTCCGCCTCCCCGGTGCGGGAAGGGGCTTCCTCGACGGCATGCCCCGTGCCGCGGGGCAGGGCGAGTCTGATGATCACCGATCCGAGGGCGAAGCAGCCTGCGTTGACGGCGAGGCCGGTCAGGGGGCCGAGCACTGCCACCAGGGCCCCGCCGGCCGCCAGGCCGACGGTGGAGGCGAGCCGCTGGACCACGCCGGACAGACCGGTGGCCCGTTCCAGCGGCACCCGGCTCCGCTCGGCCGCCTCCGGGACCATCACCTCCTTGGCCAGGTCGCCGGGCCCCCGGGCCGCGCCGATCAGCGCGACGAGGACCAGCAGAAGGGGGAAGGAGAGCAGGCCCGGGGCGTGGAGCAGGGGAACCGCGGCGGCGGCGGTCGCGCTGGCCAGGTCGGTGGTCCAGGAGACGGCCCGGGGGCCGATCCGGTCCACCAGCGGTCCGGTGAACGCCTTGACCAGTACGTAGGGGGCCATCTCGCAGAAGGCGACCAGTCCGGTCCGGGTGGCGCTGCCGGTCGTGGCGAGGACGAACCAGGGCAGTGCCACGACGGAGATCCGGGTTCCGGTCAGCGACACGGCCATGGCCGCCAGCACCCCGCCCAGCGGCCGTAAGGACTTCTTGCCGGGTGTGCCGCCGGCCTTGGAGGCGTCCTCGGTCATGACGTCGGGTCCCCCTCCTTGTGCTGGGGGTCGGAAGGAATCGGCGGCGCGGCGGGCACGTCCGGTTCGGGCAGGATCTGCGTGATGACGGCGACCCGTTCGGCTCCCGCGGGGGCGCTTGCCGCCGTCTCCGGTGTGTCGCGCCGGTAGCGCGCGATGACGTCCGCCAGCTCCCGGTACAGGTCACCGGCTTCCTCCGGCGTGAGCCGCAGGGCCCAGTCGCTCATGTCGAAGGTGTTCCGCCATGCGCGCGGCATCGTCTGAAGCCCGTTCAGGGCCTGCTGCGTGCGCAGGGTGTAGAGGGCGGCGACGGACTGCTGATAGGCCAGTGCGGCCTCGGGCTCCCGTTCGGCCAGCTCCGGATCGTTGAACCAGATCGTCCGGTGCACCGAACGCCACCAACGCTCCCGCGCGTTGCCCCGTTCGGTGTCCTCCTCGACGAAGCCGGCCGCCCCGAGCTGCCGGAGGTGGTAGCTGGCCGTACCGGAGTTCACGCCCAGCCGCTCCGCGAGGCGGGTGGCCGTCGACGGGCCGTACTTCCGCAGCAGCCCGACCACCTGCACACGAACCGGATGCGCCAGGGCACGCAGCCCCTTGGCATCCAGAACGACCGAGTCCTCTCCCGCGTTCGGGCCGTCCGGCCCCTCCACAGCATCACTCATGCGGGACACCATAGTCCGCAAAGAGTTCTTCGCAAAGAGTTCTTCGCAAAGAACTCTTTGCGGTTCGGGGCCGATGCCGTGACTGCTGGTGCCCCTGTTCGGCCTCGGGGGCGCGTCCTTGCCACGCAGAGGCCGCAGGCCGCCGGGCAGGTCGGGGAGCCGAAAGGAGTACCGGCCAAGCAGGTTGACGTGATGCCGGCCACCCGGGGAGAGGCGGGCGACGCCCTCGCCCCGGACGTCGCAGCCGTCGGCGCGGAGCCGGGCGAGACGGCATCCACGTACCACCGGGCGTTGAAGAGGACCGGGGCGTCGAGAACGGATCCGAGGACGCCGAACCGACTGACCGGCACAGCCCGCCACGCTTCGTCCGCACCGGAGCCCGACGGCGGCGCCAGTTCGAACAGCACGGCGATCACGGCAGCCGGCTCGCGCCGAGGCACCACCGCCTCAACCCGCTCCCACATCGCCCCGAACGACTCCACCGCCGACCCGGTGACCTCCCCGGTGTTCGGTGTCGGCTGGCTCAACCCGAAGGCCCGGATCGCATGCGCGACGCCCTAGAGGCGCTGTCCTCGGAGTACTGGAGCGCGTACCGAGCTCCCCTGATCTTCCTGACCAACGGGGAGTTGGCCCGCTCGCCCCGCTTGGCGGGCTGCTCCGGGACCAGGGCACGGAACGTCTGCGTGAACTGCGGCGCCGCCGTGCTTAGCCGCGACCACCACCGCACGGTACCGGGCTGGCCCCCTACCAGCTGCCGAAGGACGGTCACCACCAAACGAGGCGAGCGAGCCGAGGTGGGTACCACCGTGCCGCCCTCGGGCACCCGATCGTGCCCCAGACCAGTTATTAAGCATATTTTCGACAGGGCTCCGCACGGGAGCCACCCATGGGACGCACCCGATCGCACCCTCCGCTCCCAACGCCAGGGACCCCATGGCGGGCACCCCAGCGGCAGGGGCGCCCTCCATCGAGGCCCTGGACACCGTGGTCGACCGCACCCACCGACCACCCACCGACGCCTCCCGCTCCATGCAACTGCGCTGGACCGCAGGTGAGTTGCACACCACCGCTCGCTCCCTCACCGCCACCCGACCCGAACAACCCTCCCCCGCCTCCATGCGCGTCCGCAAGAACTGCCCGCGCATCCTCGCCACCCACGCGGGCCTTCCGCTCACCCTCCCCGAAGGCGACCTGCCACAGACCGTGCTCCGACCGGCGGTCACCGCCCACTCCCGCAACATCCTCCTCAGCCACCTCGAACACGCCACCCGCCCTGGCCAGGACGACGCCCGCACCCGCATCCTCGCCATCACCGCCACCGTCCTGGACACCGGTTGCCGCGACGCCAACCACCGCCAGCTCGGCACCTACTGCCCCCGTCCGGCCGATCCCGACCACGACAGCTGGGCGTTCGCCGCAGACGCACCCTGCGCCGCGCCGGCTTCACCGACGAGGTCGAAGCGCACATCGCCCTACGGCAGTTCCACCAAACCCTCGCCCTCGGCTTCGTCACCGACCCGCGGCAGAAGACCACCGACTACCTGCACCAGTGGCTCGACAAGAAGGTCCTGCACCTCAAGCCCACCACCATGACCCACTACCGCGACCACGTCGAAAACGACCTCATCCCCGCCCCCGGCGACACCCCCTGGCCGACCTGAACCGGCAGCACCTGCACGCCTACGCACTCCACTCCGACCGCGGCAAGGTCACCGTCCACCGCATCACGGCCACCCTCTCCAGCGCCCTTTCGAGCGCCGTCAACAACAACCGCCCGACCCGCAACGCCGCCAAACCCCCACTCCTGCCACGCCCCGCCTCCGCACCCCGACACCTGCGGACCGAAGCCCAGACCGTCCGCTTCCTACGCTTCACCCGCGCCACCGCCTCCCTCTATGCCGACCTCACCAAACTCATGATCGACACCGGCCTGCGCAAAGGCGAAGCACTCGCCCTCCGCGGGGACGACATCCACCAGAACGAAGGCGCCCTCTTCGTCCGCCACACCCTCTCCGCCATCGACAACAACCAACTCCTCCTCACCACACCCAAAACCCCGCACAGCAGGACCTGGGTCGCCCTCTCCCACCGCACGGCCACCGCCCTCGACGACCCCACCGACGACCGGCCCATGCGGCCCAGCCACCACCATGCGACCACAACCTGACACAGCAACAGAAAGAGCCGGCACCTGGTCTCCCAAGTACCGGCTCCCACAACCGACTTCACAGTGGGGACAACAGGGTTTGAACCTGCATCCCATTGACCCCCAGCTCGGATGAAACTTCAGGGAAATTGCTGGTCAGATTAGGACACCCAACCTCTCCATCCAACGCAAGAGCAGGTCACTCTGAGTGGCACTCAGGTCCAGCGCGGGGTGCTCAGCCAATAGGACCCGAAGACCGCTTACCGGCACCCCCTCGCGCAACAACTCCCGAGCCTCGGACGCCCCTTCGATTCTTTCTATGAACAAGTTGGCCAGCAGTTCTCGATCGTAGTTCCTGACGTACGTCTCGCCAGCATCAGTTAGATGCACCTGGTCCCCTTCTATTACGGCTAGGCCAAGGGAAACCAAGTTCATCAAGCGCCTGCGCGCTTCCGGTTCAAGCGTGACGCTCTGGAACTCCTCCATAAACTTCTGCAGGCAGTCGCCCATCCGGGGATTCACTGCCACTAGTTTGGCCATAACCAAGATAATCTCAAAGTAATCGCCACTTCTCCCGCCTGGAAGCTGAGCCAGCCGATAGCGAATCTTCGAATTGGAGCGGCGAATCGCCTCCGCCGTGGCCTCAGCCGACTCGAACTGCTGCAATGCAGCCACCGACTTGCTGTCCGTCTTTTCGCCAAGTCCAAAGACGCGAATCACCTGTTGCATCAAAAGACTGGGCTCGACCATGAAGAGTCGCCGGCCAGTCACGCTCCTCAATTCGTCAACCAGCTCTGTACGCGGCATGCGGATGGCTCTGGTAGAAGCAGCACGCCACCAGTCTTCTTTGATGTCGCGGGTCACGAAGAGGACGTCTGTTTTCCGTTCCGAAACCTCATCCAGCAGCTGCTGCCAGACGAGATAATCGCCCGCCGCCTCGATGTCGCCCTTCTTGCCTGACTCAAAGTCCTTATAGCCCGGAGGGATCTTGAGATCACCCCTGCGCCTGGCTTCAGTCACCAGTTCCCGGTGCCTCGCCTCATCATAAGGAGCCCCGACGCGCCCTGTGAATAGATCCTCTAGAAACTTGATCACCGGATCGGTGTTAGTATCGCGGATACCAGGAACTCGGTCACGCTCGGCCTGGGCGTCAAGCATACCCTGCAGCACCTTGAAGTTCTCGCTCGACCTCTCCAGCTGCCTATGCAGCGCGAGAGCTTCTTCACTGCCGTCCTCAATGTGGACCTGTTTGATCCACTCCTCTATTGTGCGGCGGGCCTTGAGGACTGAATCTTGCAGGTCCTTCTTCGTAGAATCAGCCCTACGGTCGTGATACCCGACGAGGTCCTCACTTTGGCGATTCCGCCAGAACTCCATGACGACCTGGTGCGGAATCCAGATACGGTCCTCAATAGCCTTAAGGACCTTGAGCATGTCCTTCCGAACCCGCGCATTCATCCGATATAGATCAAGGAGGACGTTGGTGTCCAGCACCACCAATCCCTTTGCAAGGACTGCACTATAGTTGTCATCGTTCGGAGTCCGATGAGCCTCGAACCCATCGAACAGCCCGAATGCTGTCACCATGCACATTTCCCTGTCCTTGAGTCCTCGGTGTCACGGGGCCACTGACCGTCCCTGATCCTCGCCCCACCACTGATCATCCTGCCCCAACTTCATGCCATCCCTAGGCCGTTTCTCATAATTGATCTTGTAGTGGGTCGTGGAGAGACAACGGATGCTGTGTGGGCTGGGATTGAGCCGTTGCTGCCGCAGCGGGACGGTGCCGGGCGTCCTTGGCGGGATCACCGGCAGGTGGTGAACGGGGTGCTGTGGCGGTTGCGCACGGGCGCCCCGTGGCGTGATCTGCCCGAACGCTACGGTCCGTGGCAGACCGTCTACCGGCGCTTCGCCCGGTGGGAGAAGGACGGGACCTGGGCCGCGCTCCTGCGGGAGGTTCAGGTCCGCAGCGACGTGGTGGGGGCCATGGAGTGGACGGTGTCGATCGAGTCCACGGCCGCGCGGGCCCACTGGCACGCGGCTGGGGCGCGCAGAAAGGGGATCGGCCCGAGGATGAATCGGATGATCCGGCAGCAGTTGCGTGCCGCGAGGCGCTCGGCAGGTCCCGGGGCGGCCTGACGACCAAGATCCACCTGGGAGTCGACGGCCGGGGCCTGCCGCTGTCGATCGTGCTGAGCACGGGCAACACGGCCGACTGCACGATGCTGGCCGCCGTCCTCGACGCGATTCGCGTCCCGCGTGTCGGAGCCGGGCGGCCGAGGACCGGGCCCGAGCGGGTCGTGGCCGACAAGGCGTACTCCTCCCGCAAGATCCGCCGCCTGCTGCGGCGCCGACGGATCAAGGCGACCACCCCCGAACGCCGGGACCGGATCGCCGGCCGTGCCCACCGCGCAAGCCGCGGCGGGCGACCGCCGGCCTTCGACAAGACCGCCTACCAGGGGCGGAACATCGTCGAACGCTGCTTCGCCAAGCTGAAGCAATTCCGGGCAGTGGCAACCAGGTTCGACAAACTGGCCAACCACTACCGGACCGGCGTCGTCCTCGCCTCGCTGATCCTGTGGCTGCGAGCCGAGGAGCACTGACCCACCACAAGATCAATTAAGAAACGCGGCCTAGTGCGGGGGGAGCATCGCCGACTCAATCCGGCCGGAGACTGGGCGCACGCCGCGACTGGTGGGGCGATCGCCTTGGCGAGCCGCTGCTTCGGAACCACTAGACGAGTAGTTCCGAAGTCAGCTGGTTTTGCTGGTTCTGCTTCGGACATGCAGGAAGGGTGTCCAGCATTCGGGTTGTGACGACCGAAGAAC
>NZ_JBHUWH010000059.1:0-26014 GCF_042670125.1 Kitasatospora sp. NPDC057198
GCCCCCGGCCGCGGGAGCGCGGTCGGGGGCCGTCGGGCCGGTGCGGGCCGGCCTGGTCAGAGGAGGGTCGACCAGTAGTACCAGAACCGGTTGAGGATCAGCAGGAGGATCACCAGGTAGGCGGCGGCCGGGACGAGCCACTGGAAGCGCAGGGCGGCCAGGCGGCGGAGCGGGGCGGGGGCGGGCAGGACGCCGGTGCGGAGGTTGTGGACGGTGGTGTACCAGAAGGCGGTGATGACCACGGCCCAGACCACCATGCAGTAGGGGCAGAGCGCGCCGATCTCGTACAGGGCCTGGTCGATCAGCCAGACGACGAAGCCGAGGCCGAGCAGGGTGCCCGCCTGGAGGGAGAGCCAGAACCAGCGGCGGTACGCGGCGCCGGCGACCAGGCCGGCGCCGATGGCGGCGAGGGCGCCGAACGCGGCCAGCCCGATCAGCGGGTTGGGGAAGCCGAACGCCTCGGCCTGGGCGGTGCGCATGACCGAACCGCAGCTGATGATCGGGTTGATGTTGCAGCTGGGCCGGTAGGACGGGTTCTCCATCAGCTTCAGCTTGTCGAGGGTCAGGACGGCGGAGGCGGCCAGGCCGATCAGGCCGGTGAGCAGGAGCAGCCAGGAGTGGCCGCGTGAGGCGGGGACCGGGGTGCGGGCGGGGGCCGCCGGGGCGCGGTCGGAGGTCGCGGGGGCGTGGGCGGGGGTGCGGGCGGTGGTCACCGGGTCACCCGCCGATGGTCTGCTGGACCAGGGTGGTGAACTGCTCGCCGGTGACCGGCTTGCCGTCCTGGCCGATGACGGCGAGGGTCTTGCCGTCCAGCTTGACGGTCGGGGTGCCGGAGACGCCGCTCTTGTCGAACGCGGTGGAGACCTTCGCCGCCCAGCCCCTGTAGGTGCCCTCGGTGACGGCCTTGGTGAACGCCTCGGTCTTCAGGCCGGGCACCTGGCCGGCCAGGTCGAGCAGGTGGTTGACGTCGCCGAAGCCGTCCTCGGACTCGGCGGGCTGGTTGGCGTACAGCACGTCGTGGAACGCCTTGAACTTGTCGACGCCCTCGTTGAGCGCCGCGCCCGCCGCGGCCAGCGCGGTCTTCGAGCCCTTGCCGCCCAGGTTGCCGTCCAGGAACGTGGCCAGGTGGTACTCGATCTTGTAGTCGCCCTGGTCGGCGAGCTGCTGGACGGTCTTCCCCGCCGAGGTCTCGAACGCCTGGCAGACCGGGCAGCGGAAGTCCTCGTACACGGCCAGGGTGTGCGGGGCGTCCGCCTTGCCATAGACGACCACGGTGGGGTCGGCGGCCGAGGTGTTGGCGGGGGCGACGGCCGCGGCCGTCGAGGCGCCGTCGTCCTTCGAGGCGCTCGAGACGGCGAGCGCGGTGCCGCCGGCGATCACGGCCACCGCGGCGGCGACCGAGACGGCGACGGTCAGGCCGCGGCGGCGCTTGGCCGCGCGGGCCTCGGCCTGCTGGGCCTGCTTGAGGCGCTCGCGGGCGGTGGCGTTCGGGCGCTGGTTCTGGTTCTTCGGGGTGCTGGTCATGGTGTCCGTCGTCTCCTCGGCACCTCGCGGCGGCCCGGCGGCCCGGCAGCTGCGACCCGTACGAGGACGGGGCGGGGCAGGGCGCGGCGCGGCGCGGGGTGCTGGTTCAAGAAAGGGAGGGGCGGGCGCGCGGCGGGCGCCCGGGACGGAACGCGTCCGGGTGACGGTCCGTCAGCTGGCGAGGGCCGGCTGCGGGGGACCGCGGCGCGGAGCCGGGGAGAGGACGAGCACCTGCGGACGGCGCGGTGCGGGCCCGGTGCCCGAGGACGGCAGCAGCGCGGCCGGGCAGCCCGGACGGGCGGCCAGCAGCAGGGCGCGCCACGGCGCGGGCAGCAGCCGGGCCAGCGCGTCCAGCGCCTCGGCGACACCGCAGAGCGCGGCGTCCGCCAGCCGCAGCCAGGCCGCGGCGGCCAGCGCCAGCGCCAGGTGCACGGCCAGCACCAGCAGGCGCAGCAGGCCCGCCGAGTTGTGCGTCCACTGCGCGAACAGCTCCGAGCCGCCCACCGAGTCGCCGCCGCAGACCAGCAGGTCCACGCCCCGGGCGGGGCGCGCACAGGCGTCCTGGCCGAGGTTGAACGCGGTGTTCAGCAGCAGCTCCACCGGCACCAGCACGGAGGACAGCAGCAGGAAGCGGCGGCGCGCCCCGTCGAGGACCACCGCCAGCAGGAAGACCGCGACGCTCGCCGCCGCGACCAGGGTGAGCGGCAGGGCGCGCCCGGTGATCGCCACCTGGCCGAACGCAGCCAGCGGCACGGCGAGCGCGGTGAACACCGCGCCCCGCAGGGCCTTGGTCGCGTGAATGCCGGTCATGGTGAAGGAGTATGGCACGCCGGACGCCCCGGGGACGAGGGTCCGAACGACCCCGCCGCGAGCACCCGTACCGTGAATAAGCCCTGGATAAAGGGGGTGTGGGGCGGGCGGGACACGGGCGGCGGGGGGTTCGGGGGAGGAGCGGGGGGAGCGGGACGGCGGGCCGGGGGTGGGGAGCGTCACCCGCCCCGGGTGGCGCTCACCACAGTTCGACGGCGTGCGCCCGGACACGCCCGGCGACGCCCGCCAGCACCTCGCCGACCGGGAGCGCACCGAGCCGCCGGCCGTCCCGCAGCCGCAGCGACAGGGTGCCGTCGGCCATCTCGCGCGGACCCAGCACCGCCAGGTACGGGGCCGACCGCGCCGCCCGCACCCGGGCCCCGAGCGAACCGCGCTCCGCGCCCAGCACCTCGGCCCGCAGGTCCAGCTCCAGGCAGCGGGACGCCAGCGCCGCCGCCGCGTCCGCCTGCTCCGCGCCCAGCGGCAGCACCGCCAGCTGCACCGGCGCCAGCCAGGCCGGGAACGCCCCGCCGTGCCGCTCGATCAGGTGCGCCACCGCCCGCTCCACGCTCCCCACCACCGACCGGTGCACCATCACCGGCCGGTGCCGCGCCCCGTCCGCCCCCACGTAGTGCAGGTCGAACCGCTCCGGCTGGTGGAAGTCGACCTGCACGGTGGACAGGGTCGACTCCCGCCCCGCCGCGTCCACCACCTGCACGTCGATCTTCGGCCCGTAGAACGCCGCCTCGCCGACCCCCTCCTCGTACGGCAGGCCCAGTTCCGCCAGCACCCGCACCAGGATCGCGGTCGCCCGCTCCCACAGCTCCGGGCGCGCCACGTACTTGCCGCCCGGCCCCGGCAGCGACAGCCGGTAGCGGGACGGCACCACGCCCATCGCCCGGTACGCCGCCGCGATCAGCTCCAGCGCGCCGCGCACCTCCGCCGCCGCCTGCTCCAGGGTGCAGAACACGTGCGCGTCGTTCAGCCGGATCGCCCGCACCCTGGTCAGTCCGCCCAGCACGCCCGACCGCTCCGAACGGTACATGTCCCCCAACTCGGCCATCCGCAGCGGCAGTTCGCGGTAGCTGCGGGAACGGGAGCGGAACAGCAGCGCGTGGTGCGGGCACAGGCTCGGGCGGAGCACCAACTCCTCCTCGCCGCCCATCTCCAGCGGCGGGAACATGTCCTCCCGGTAGTGCGCCCAGTGCCCCGACAGCTCGTACAGCTCGCGCTTGCCCAACACCGGCGAGTACACGTGCCGGTAGCCCGCCCGGCGCTCCAGCGCGTGCACGAAGTCCTCCAGGCTGCGGCGTACGGCGGCGCCGTCCGGCAGCCAGTACGGCAGGCCGGAGCCGATCAGCGGATCGGTGTCGAACAGGCCCAGTTCGCGGCCCAGCCGGCGGTGGTCGATGCGGTCGGAGTGGTCGACGTGGTCGGAGTGGTCGACGTGGTCGGAGTGGTCGGACACGGTGGTCTCCTCAGGGGAACGGGTGGTTCGGGTGAGGGGACGAGTGCCATCGCGGGGGTGCCTGCGCACGCGAAAGCCCCGGAGCACTCGGCCCCGGGGCTCGCACACAGCAGTCAGCGCGCCGGGACACTCTCCGGCGTCGTCGTCAGCATCGCGGCACGCTTCATGCCCGTCACCGTAGCCGCCCCCGTGCCCGGCGGCACCCGAATATCCGGGGAGCCCGGGGCAGCCGGGGAGCCGGGTATTCGGGGAGCCCGGGGCGGCCGCCGTGCCACCATGGCGCGGTGACCGCCCCCGCCGCCCCGGCCGCCCCGGAAGAGCCGCACGCCCCCCTGCTGCGCGGCATCGCCGCCAACCCCCGTGCCGGCGCCGCCCCTCACCCGGCTGCTCGCCCCCGAAGGCCGCCCCGCCTGGACGTCCCTGGGCGGCTGACCGCTGCCCGCCGACTTCGTCGACACCGCGCTGGCCCACCCCGACCGCCGCCTGCGCGGCGCCGTCGCGGCCAACCCCTGGCTCTCCGACGCGCACTGCCTGCGGCTGGCCCGCGATCCCGACCTCCTGGTCGCCTTCAAGACCGTCCAGGGCTCCGGCGCCCGGCGGCGCCCCACCCCCGTGCCCGACGCCGCGATCGAACTGCTGCTGCTCGGCACCTGGCCGCGCGAGACCGAGCAGCTCACCCGCACCGAGGTGCTGGAGGAACTGCACTTCTCCGGCGCGCACCGCAGCGCCTTCCGCCGCCGGATGGCCCGCCACCCCGAACCCGAACTGCGCCGCCAGGCGATCCGGTTCATCGACGCGCTCCCCCCGGCGGACCGCGCCGCACTGCTCGCCGACCCCGACCCCGACGTCCGCGCCGCAGCCCGGCGGGCCGCCACGCCGAGCACGCTGACGCCCGAGGAGTCGGCGCAGACCACCAACCCGCGGGTGCGCCACTACCTGTACCAGGTCCGCGTCCTGCCGCCCGAGGCCCTCGCCGGGGCGCTCGCCGCCCGGGAGGGCCTCGGCGCGCTCGCCCGCAACCGGCACCTCCCGCCGGACGCCGTCCGCACCCTCGCCGCCGACCCCGACCCGGACGTCCGCCGCGAGATCGCCCGCCACCCCGCGCTCACCCCCGAGGCGATGGCCGCCCTCGCCGCCGACCCCGACCCCCGCGTCCGCCACCGCCTGGCCGGCCACCCCGGCCTCACCCCCGCCCTGATCGACGCCCTCGCCGCCGACCCCGACCCCCGGACCGCCGCCCGCGCCGCCGCCGACCCCGCCCCGCGCGACCCCGCCCGCGGCCGAGCCGTCGACGGAGCCGAACCCCCCGAACCGGGCGACTGGTCCCACGCGATCCACCGCGACACCGTCGACGAACCCCTCGACCCGCCGGACCCCGCCTGGTACCACGCCTGCGCCCGCTCACCTCACCTGCTGCTGCGCCGCGCCGCCGCCCACTGCCCGCACCTCGACGGGCCGACGGTCCGCCTGCTCGCCGAGGACCAGGACCAGGAGGTGCGCGACCTGCTCGCCCTGCACCACCTCGGCGCCCCCGCCGCGCTGCTCCTGGACGCCCACCTGCGCCACCCGCCGCACCGCGACCGCCTCCGGACGCTCCCGGCCTTCCCGCGCACCGGGCTGCCCCCGGCGCTCGCCCGCCACGAAGACCCCGGGGTACGTGAACTCGCCGCCGCCGACCCGGAGTTCGACGGCGACCTGGAGGCGCTGCTGGCCGATCCGGACCGCCGCGTCCGGCTGGCCGCCGCGGCCAACCCGCGACTCGGCCCGGAACGGGTCGCCGCGCTGCTCGCCGATCCCGAGCTGGTCGAAGGGGCCGCCGCCAACCCGCAGTTGGGCGAGGAACGGCTGCACGCCCTGCTGGACGGGGTGTGGGAGGCGCCGGCGTCGGGTGCTGTGCTGGGTGTTGTGTCGGGCGGGGAGTAGGGCGGGGAACAGGGGGCCGTGCCGGGAGTCGTTCGGGGAGTGCCACCAGGTGCCGGACGGCACTCTTCAACACCAGATCCAGTGGCCGCAGTTCGCGGTGCACCTCACCGCGCCGGCGCCGATGGCGCACCCGCAGCACCCGTTGCTTGCACACCGTCGCGGTGGCCCGGCCCCCCGGAGAGCCGACCAGGCGGAACTGCTGGCGCTGGAGCACGTGCTGTCGACCGCCCACAACATCGTCGACGACCCGCCGACGCCCTTCCCCGAGTACGCCGACCGCCTCGTCGGCCGGACCCACTGGTGGTTCTGGTGGGACTGACCGGGGCTCACCGGTACCGCAGTCGGCGCACAACGAGGGTTGCCCGTCCTGCTCCCCTTCCGATCGGCACTGCCACGATCCGGCGCTCCGGAGCCCCCGGTGGCTTGAAGTCGTGCGAACCGGGCCGGGTGGGCCGGGGTCGGTGGTTAGGGTGGTCGGTGTCCGTACAGCGCAGTTCAGCACGGCAGGAGACCGCCTTGACCACGGCCGCCACCAGCGTCCTTCCCGAACTCGACGCCGAGGCGTTCGCCCGCTGGCGGGCCGGGGGCGGGCGGGTGGTCGACCTGCTGGCCGCGGCCCGGGAGTTGGGGCCGGTGGCGGGGTTCCGGCTGGGCGACCGGCGGGTGGTGCTGGTGACCGGGGCGGGCGCGGTGCAGCAGGTGCTGGCGAAGCGGACCGAGGTGTACGTGAAGCGTGGGCACCGGGTGCAGCCGCTGCTCGGCGGCGGGCTGCTGTGCGCGGCGGGCGAGCCGTGGCGGCGCCAACGCAAGCTGCTGCAACCGCAGTTCACCGGGCAGGGGATCAAGGTGTACGAGCCGCAGATCCGGGCCGCGGTGGCGGCCACCGCCGAGCGGTGGCGGGCCGCGGCGGCGTCCGGGGAGGTCCGGGAGATCGACGCGGACCTGCGGCACTTCTCGCTGGACGTGATCTGGCGCTCGCTCACCGCGCACCCGCTCGACCCGGAGACGCACCGGCGGCTGGTTGCGGCGGGGGAGGGCTTTGCCGCGATCCCGGCGTTCGCGCCCGCGACCGGGGGCGTCGAGATCGACTTCCGGGAGGCCAACGAGCACGTCGACCGGGTCGCCGAGCACGCCATCGCCCTCGCGGAGGAGGCGCGGGAACCGGGGCTGGTGCAGGTGCTGCTCCGGGCGGCGGCCGAACTCCCGGACTACACCGAGCGGTTGGTGCGGGACGAGCTGATGACGCTGGTGGTGGCCGGGTACGAGACCACGGCCACCGCGCTGAGCTGGCTGTTCCTGCTGCTGGACGCGCACCCCGAGCAGCGGGAGTGGGCGCTGGCCGCCGGGCCGGCCGGCTCCGCGGAGCGGGCGGCCGCGATCCGGGCGCTGGTGGACGAGACGCTGCGGCTGTACCCCGTCGCCTGGCTGATGCCCCGGCACGCGGCCGAGGACGACGTGCTGGACGGCCACCGGATCGAGGCCGGCACGACGGTGCTGACCGCCCCGTACCTCACCCACCGGGACGCGGAACTGTGGCCGGCCCCGGAGGAGTTCAGGCCGCAGCGCTTCCTGGCGGCGGAGCGGCGGCCCGCCCCCGGCGCGTACTTCCCGTTCGGGCTGGGGCCGCGGGCCTGCCTGGGGGCGCAGTTCTCGGTGCGCGAGATGGTGCTGCTGCTGGAGGAACTGCTGCCCGCCTACCGGGTGCGGGTCGGCGAGGCCCCGGCGGAGACCGCGTTCAGGCTCACCGTGCACCCGGACGGGCCGATCCGGGCCGTGCTGCACGCCGAGGGGGAGTAGGCGGACCCGGGGAAAAAGGTTTGTCAGGCGAGTTGGCGAACTGTCAGGATCCGGCCCCGTGATGAACGCAGAGGCGATGAACGCAGAGGCGATGAACGCAGACGCGATGAACGCAGAAGAGAGCCGTTCCGGACGTCCGGTCGCCCTGGTCACCGGCGTGGGCCGGACGGTCGGCATCGGCGCCGCGATCGCCGAGCGCCTGGCCGCCTCGGGGTGGGACGTCGCGTACAGCTACTGGACGCCGTACGACAGCCGGATGGCCTGGGGTGCGGAGGAGGGGGCGGCGGAGGCCGTCGGCGCGCTGATCGGCGGGCACGGCGCGCGGCACCTCGCGGTGTCGGCCGACCTGGCCGACCCGGAGGCCCCCGCCCGGCTGTTCGACCAGGTGGAGGCCGGGCTGGGGAAGGTCAGCGCACTGGTGATGAGCCACGCGGAGTCCGTCGACTCCGGGCTGCTGGACACCACGGTGGAGAGCTTCGACCGGCACTTCGCGGTCAACGCCAGGGCCAGCTGGCTGCTGATCCGCGAGTTCGGCCTGCGCTTCACCGGCGAGTTCGGCACCGGCCGGATCGTCGCCCTGACCAGCGACCACACCGCCGGGAACCTCCCGTACGGGGCCAGCAAGGGCGCGCTGGACCGGATCACCCGGGCCGCCGCCCGCGAACTGGCTCACCTCGGGGTGACCGCCAACGCGGTCGACCCCGGCCCGACCGACACTGGCTGGATGAGCGAACAGCACAAGGCCGACATGATCGAGTACACCCCGCTGGCCCGGATCGGCACCCCGCGGGACGCCGCGCACCTGATCGACTTCCTCTGCTCGCCGCAGGGCCAGTGGGTCAACGGCCAACTCCTGCAGAGCAGCGGCGGGTTGAAGTAGCGGGGCGGACGGGCCGGCCGGGCTGCTCGGGCTGCTCGGGCTGCTCGGTCGGGGCGCGCAACTCGCGGGTGCGGTCGACCAGTTGCTCGCGGGTGAGCCGGCCGGCCAGGTCGCTCAGATTGCCCGTGGTGTTGCCGTCCGCCCAGGCGCAGACGTCGTACTCCTGGCCGGATTCGCCGACGGTCGCGCAGGCGGGCGCACCCTTCAGCGGGCCCGGCGGGTAGGTCTGCATGCCGTTGACCGGGGTGCCGTCCTCCAGCGAACTGCCGTCGGGCGAGTAGCCGCCGAGCATCTCGGTCGCGGCCCGGGCGGCGTCTGGCACCGAGCCCTCGGTGTCCACCGCCGCGGCCACCAGATCGCTCTCCCGCAGCCCGGTGGCGCCCGGCTGCCCGTAGCCCTGCACCTGGGTGTGCCACGGGACGTGGTGCCCGGCGTTCTGCTGCTCGCACTCGGTCCGGAGGGTGGTCAGGTCCTGGGCCTCGGCGCCCCGGGTCAGGCCGGCGAAGTCGGTCGGCAGCGCGACCTCGTGCCGGGCCTGCCCGGAGTCCACCGACTGGATCGCCAGGCCGGTGGCCAGCAGCACCGCCAGGCAGCCCGAGGCGACGCCGATCTGCTTGCGCGTCACCTTCCGGTACCAGGGCAGGGCCGGTTGCGGCTCGGATAGTGGAATCGGATCTTCCGATTGTCGTGCGCGAGCACTCTGCCGACGGCCCCGCCGGGGTCGGCGCGGGCCCCGGGGTTCACGAACCGTCCCAGCTCAGGGCGGAGAAGGGGCGTCAGTCACGGGCCCGGAACCAGGCGCGGCCGAGCATCCCCCGGCGGCGGTGCGGTCACGCTCCGGGCATCGGGCCGCCAGAACGTCCAGGGGCCATCCGGTGGGTCAAGTCCTGTGCGTGCCGCAGGAGTTCCGCCACGCTGCCGAGCTGCGGAGGCGTGAGGGCGGAGCGGGTGGGGGCGGAGCGGGTGCCGGTCGAAGGTGCCGAAGGAGCCATCGCCATGACGGCGACCGGCGCGGCCCTCGGGAGGTGCGGCACCACCGGGCCGAAGACCGGGCAGAGCAGCAGCAGGGACGCGCCGGCCGGGAAGTCGACATCCCGATACGGGCCCGGCACCTCCACGTTGGTCATCGTCCGGCCGATCACCGCGCAGCCGCCCATCCCGCCGAGCCGCCCGGTCACGCCGTCGGCGACGCCCTGCTCGACCGCCTGCGCGTCCTGCTCGTCCGCGCCGAGGACTTCGCGCACACCCCGGTGGCTTCGTTCACTTCTACGGGCAGCGTGCCGTCCGTCGTGGCCGGGGTGTGTCACTGCCCGTCGCGCGGCTGGGTGAGTTCGGTTCCGACCTTGGCCAGCATCTGGCCGAGGAGGTGGAGGGCCCGTGTCCGGGTCGGCACTTCTCGCGCTGTTCCCGCCCAGTAGGCGTCGGTGAGGTTCTCGGTCGCGGTGCGGATCCGGTCTTCGTCCCGGGAGGCCAGTACGAGGACGAACCGTACGTAGTCGCCGATGTCGGTGCCCTGCCGGTGCTGGTTCGTGAAGCCTTGCAGGCGCGGGGCCAGGGCGGGCAGAGTGCGGTCGGTCGGGAAGACGACCGCGAGGCCGGCCAGGGCCAGCCGGACCGCGGGGCATTCGACCGGCCAGCGGTTCAGCAGGTCCGGGGTGCGGACCTGGACCGCGCTGCGGGCCCGTGCCTCGCTGTCGGGATCGGCGTGTGGCGGGCTGTCCGGCCAGGTCTCGGCGAGGTGGCGCTCGGCGACGGTGGCAGCCCTGAACAGCAGATGGACGGCTTGGAACCGGTGCCGGGCGGGAACCCGGTCGTCGGCGGCCAGGACCGCGAGCAGGACGAGGCCGTCAGCGGTAGCGGGCCGGCAGGTGTCCTGGTGGAGGATCTCGTCGTAGAAGTCGCCGAGGAAGCTCCGGTCGTCCCAGAAGGGGTCGATCTCGGCGTCGAACAGCATCGCTGCCCGGTGCGGCCTCGGGGCGGGCAGCCGGTCGGCGATGACGTCCCGGAAGAGCTGCCGGATCGGCGGACCGGAAGCGATCGCGTCGGTCCGAGGCGGTTCGGGTTCGGCGTGCGCATCCATGGCCGGCGCAGCCTACCGGAGCGTCTCGGGCCGAGGGCCCTTCGGCCGGGCGGGAGTCGGTAGGCCGTCGGCCCGGCGCCTGTGCCGGGTCAGCCGATCCGGCACGTACCCCGGTGACGTCGAAACTCGGATTCTGGCTCACTTTCCGTGGAGGGGTGACTGACCGTAGTCTCATGGGCTCGCGACACTGGCCGGCACGGCCAGTGGGGAGGGGCCGCATGAGCCAGTACTACGGCACAGGCGACGAGACCTTGTGGAACCCATCGAATGGGGCCTCCCGGCTGTTCACGGGCCAGGTGAGCGTCTACCAGGCGGAACTGAGTCTGCCGTCCGGTATCGGACCGATGCAGGCTGACGAGTGCCAGATCGACCCCGTCGTGTTCAAGACGTGCCCCTCCACAACACCTTCGTCCTCCCCGCCTGCGCACTCATCTGCCGGCAACGCCTCAACAACCTGCCCTCATGACCGCGCCACGGGTTCCGACCAGGGGTGTTGGATCAACATCGGAATCGAGTTCTGCCCGGCCTGTTCCGCTCCCTGCCAGTACCGAACGTCAAGTGATGGGGAGTCATTGTCAAGAGTTGTGGATTCGACGCTCGGCCTTCAGGCCATGACCCGGCCGCGGAGGATGATTCGGCTGGGGTGGGCCAGGGCGGAAACGTCGAGCGTAGGGTCGGTGTCGTAGGCGACGAGATCGGCGGGGGCTCCGTCAACGAGGCCGGGCAGGCCGAGGTAGGAGCGGGCCGACCAGGAGGCCGCGCCCAGCGCCGCTTCGGGCGTCAGGCCGGCCCGGACCAGCCAGTCGATCTCCGAGCTGACGGTGCCGCAGGGGAAGCTGTCGGTGCCGGCCAGGATGGTGACGCCGGCTTCGTGTGCGGCTCGCACGTTGGGCAGCATCGCGTCCCATCCGGCAAGCCACCAGTCCCGGCGGGCGCTCGGTTCGGCGGCCCGCCGCCGGTCGGCATTGGAGCCGAAGACGCTGAGCGTAGGGACGAACGCCGTGCCCTGGTCCGCCATCCGATCGATCAGGCTCGGGTCCAGGTGCATCCCGTGCTCCAGGCTGTCGGCTCCGGCCAGGACGGCGTTGCGACTGCCCTCGCTGGTCTGGCAGTGCACGGCCACCCGGCCGCCGATCGCGTGCACGGCCCGGACGACAGCGGTGAGGACGTCCAGGGGGAGCGCGGGTTCGTCAGGCCGCCAGTCCCCGACGACCTTGCACCAACCGGAGGACGCGGTGGCCTCCTCCACGGCCGCGTGGACCAGGTCGGCCTCGCTGACGTCCCGTCCGAAACCGGGGATGAAACGGCCCGGGGTGGCCAGCCAGCGTCCGGCCGAGTGGACGCGGGGCATGTCCGGGTCTTCGTCAACCCAGTCGGGGATGCGAGCCGCGGACCCCGGCGTGCGTACCAGCAGCACTCCGGCGTCGCGGTGATCGGTCAGGTGCCGCCGCAGCATCGCGTTGCTGAACGGGACCGCGATGTCTTCGGTGCCGGGATGGGTATGTGCGTCAACCAGGCCGGGCAGCAGCCAGCCGCCGTCAATGACCAGGTCAGCATCCGGAGCAGTCCCGGTCCTCAGCCGGTCGCCATCGATCCAGAAGGATCGCTCCTCCCGCTCGGGCAATACGACTCCGCGCACTTGCAGCACCACCAGTGGCCTCCCCGTGAACCCGCCTGCACATTGGTCGATCCCACCGATCCTACGAGGGACCTCGGCAGGAGAACCCTGGTATCAAGCAACCGCATCGTCAGTCCGCTCCACGAGGACTCCGCGTTCGAACCTTGCTCCGGCACGGACGAGGGCGACGAGGTGGGGGCGTTCACCGCACGCCACCGCTGTTGGGCGGACTCGACGAGCCTGAAGACCATGGCCAGGGCGGCGGCACGGGAGCCGGCGCCGCGGGTGACCTCGGTCCGCAGCCGGACGGTGGAGAACGTGGACTCGATCGGATTCGTGGTCCTCAGGTGGATCCGGTGATCGGCCGGGAAGCCGTAGAAGGCCGGCAACTGCTCCTGGTCGCCGGTGATCTTCTTGACCGCCTTCGGGAACTTCGCGCCGTGGAGCTGAGCGAACGTCTTGATCGCCTTGATCGCGTGGTCGCGGTCTTCGGCGTTGCAGATGTCCTGCATCGCTTTCTGTGCGCCCTGCGGTGCACCGGCGGTAGCGCCCTCGGCGAAGAACGGCGCGCGGTCGGGGCAGACGACCTCGACGCCCGGCCGCTCGGCCAGCCGGGCCGCCAGGCTCGACGACTCCCGGTCGGGCAGCAGGTCGACTGGCCGGCGGGTCTCGGTCGGGCAGCACCGTCCCGTAGGCGCGGCCCTTTCGCGGGGCGCATTCGTCGACGCCCACCACCTGCAGGGTCGGCGGCTGTGGATCGGGAAGCTCCTCGACCAGCCGCAGCACCGCGCTCCGGCTCACCGAAACCCCGAACACCCCGGCCGGCCGGGCACCGGCCCGCCCGGCCGGCGCGAGGCCGACCGAAGCGAGCGTCGCCCGCAAATGCTCGGTCCACCGGCCGTGGCGCCGCGTCGGCCCTTCGATCTGTTCGACGAAGGTCCGCCGCCCGCACAACCGGTCGCTGCACACGAAGCGCCGCACCCGCAGGCTCAGCCGGACCCGTCTCCCCCCGACCGGACAGCCAACGGGAAAGCGCAGGTAGGAGCTGTGCACTCGGGCCGACCATCCCCCGCGCCGCAGGCAGTTGTGCCCTGCGACCGAGGAACGGAAACAGCAGTCCCTCCAGCCGGGGCACCAGATCATCCACGGTCCCGCACTGTCAGCCACCATGCCCCGGCCGCTCGCGAATTCCGGGCAACGTCCCGACGCCCACAGCTCTTCCAGATCGTCACTCGGCGTGTGCGGACCACGGAAGTTGAGCCAGAACCACAACTCGCGATCAAAGCCACCCCGCGCACCCGCCTGGGGCGCGGGGGTGCAGGGGTGCGGGGGCACGGGGGAGCAGGAGCATGAGGAGAGGAGCAGGAGGCGGAGCGGGCCGGGGTCAGGAGTCGGGCCAGGCGAAGCCGAGTCGTGCCGCGCGGGCCCGGTTGCCGCCGGTGAGCCGGGCGTACGAGGTCGGGTCCTTGGTGGCCAGGCGGTGCAGCGCCGCCGTGGCCTGCGCCTCGGCGGGTCTGCCGTCGTCGGGGATCGACCAGCGGAACAGTAGCGGGTGCTCCGGCTCTTCCGGGGTGGCGGAGAACTGACCCGGCGCGTACCAGAAGACCACCTCCGCGGTGTCCGGGCGGTCACCGGCCACGCCGATCCGGCGGGCCTTGGCGTCCCACCGGGCCAGCAGTTCGGGGCGGGAGCGCAGTTCGCGCTCCAGCAGCAGGGCGACGGCCCTTGCCCGTGCCCGGCCCGGTTCGGACGTCTCGGCCCGGGTGACCTCCGCGTCGTAGGCGGCGGCGTCGAAGCGCAGCGCCCCGGTGCCGGGCAGCGGGGCGGCGTCGAGGCCCGGCCGGAAGCCGTCCCACACCACCACCGGCCCGTCCGGGCCCGCCTCGCGCCGGACGTCCACCCACAGCGCGCCGCAGCACCCCTCGCTGCAGGGCGCCTCCGCCAGCCGCACGGGGTGCGGCTCCGGCCCGGCCCGCAGCAGGCCCCCGTCGAGCAGCGACTCCGGGCCGACTGCCACCCCGGCCGGGAAGAGCCGGGGAGTCAGCGGCAGGCCGTCGACCAGTACCCTGGCCTGCATCCGGGCCCGGGAGCGCGGATCCGGCTCCACCACCTCGATCCGGAACCGGCCTGCCGCCGCCGGGAGTTCGAACGGGCGGCGCCCGGTGCGGCGGACCCAGTCGACCCGCGCCGCCGCGCCCGGCCGGCGGTCGGCCGAGGCGACCGCCGCCGTCCAGGCCGGTGCGGCCAGCACCCCGCCCAGCTTGTCGAGCAGCGCCGCGCGCCACCGCGGCGGCCGGTCCAGCAGCGTGGCGCTGCCACTGCTCAGGTCGAGCGCCAGCGAGAGCAGGAGCGCGTAGCGGTCGAAGCCCGGCGTCAACTGCCCGGCCCGGTCCGCCACCCGCTCGTACAGGCCCGGCGCCGCGCGGCAGGCCAGCAGTTCGGCCGGATCGGCGGACGGATCCGCCAGCCGGGCCAGCAGCCGGCCCGAGACCTCGACCAGGCAGGTGTCGTGCGGGAAGCCGTCCAGCAACTCGGCGACCCCGAACGCCTCCACGATGCGGCGGGCGTCGGCGGGGCCCAGCGCGGACAAGTCCCGGGGCAGTGAGACCAGGCCCCGGCGGCGCACCCGCCGGTCGGCGCTGCGCAGCGCCGCCGGCAGTGGCTCCACCAGCGGGCGGCGGCCGCGCACCGTCAGCGCGAGGACGGCGGCGGCCTGCTGGTCCAGTACGTCCAACGCGGCGACGGCCGGACCGTGCAGCACCCGGGCCTCACCGAGCAGCGACAGCACCGGCACGTCCTCCGACGTGCCGAAACGGCGCAGCAGCGCGATGCCCGTCAGGACGGCCGGCACCGAAGCGCCCTCGCGGACCAGCCGCCGGGCCGCCGCCAGGACGCGCGCCGGATCGGCGAACGGCAGTTCGGCGACGCAGGACAGGAGCACGCGGGCACGCGTCCGGCAGGACGAGCCGCTCCAACTCGCCGACCAGCGCGCCGACATCACCCGACCACGACCCGAACACCGCGCGGACGGCCCGCTCGGCGGATGCCACGGACTCCCGGCGCTCCCGGACCGTCTCCCCGCAGGGGAGCGGGACCGCGGCAACGCCCAACCCCGAGAACCCGGAACGCGGCGGCAGACCGCCGGGCGAGGCACTCGACAACTCCAGCACGACCTCGTACAGCGCGGGCCCGCCGCGCCGCGACCCGGGGCTCACCGGAGGAAACAGGACTCGATTCGAGAGGACATGCGCCCAGTCTGACCCACCGTCACCACCCGCGTCGAACCATTTTCCGCACGGGAAGAGGGGGCGGCCCTCAGGGGCGGGCGTCGCGCCACTCGGCGACGGCCGACTCGACGTCCACCGGGGCCAGGCCCAGCGGCGGGCCCTCGACCGGGCGGCGCAGCGCGGCCTCGATCCGGGCGTTGGCCTCGGCGAGGCGGGTGCGCAGCAGCGGCTCGGTCGGCGCCAGCCGCGCGGTGTCCAGCGCCTCGCGGAGCTCGGCCCGCAAGGCGAGCGACGGCGGCAGGTAGGACAGGCCCTCGCGTTCCATCTTCTCCCGGATCCACCACGCCTCGTGGTACGGCCGCCCCTCGCCGGGGAGCGGCTTCCCCGCCCCGGGCAGGTCGTCGAACGCGCCACGCTCGGCGGCCTCGCGGATCTGCCGGTCGACCCAGCTCTCGAAGGTCACACCGGGGGGCTTGCGTTCCGTCATGCGGTGGGTCCTCCCGTGCAGAAGGGGCGTCCGGCGCAGGGGCGCGACAGGGGCTGTCCCACCGATCCTACGGGAGCCCCCCGCCCGCCCGGTCCGGCCGGACGGGGGGCACCGGAGGTCGAGGGGCGCACCCGCCCGGCCCGAGGGCGCGCGCCGCACCCCGCGCCCGCATTCCGCGTTCGCATTCCGCGCCGTACGGGGCCGTCCCATACGCGGGCCGTGCCGTACGTGGGCCGTTCCGCCGCGGGTCGGCGGGTGACCCGTGCGGCCCCGGCCCGGGCCGCACGGGTGGTCAGTGGGGTGCGGGTGCGGGTGCGGGAGTAGGCGCGGGCGCGGGGGAGGGGGCGGTGCGGAGGACGCCGGCCGCGGCCGCGGTGGCGGCGCACAGCAGGGTGAGCAGCAGGAAGGTGTGGTTCAGGGCGGTGAGGTGGGTGAGCCAGCCGATCACGGCGGGCCCGGCGAGCATGCCGAGGTAGCCGAGCCCGGCGACGCGGGAGACGTTGGTGCCCGCCGCGGCGGGGTCGGCGTGCCCGGCGGCGCTGAACAGCTGCGGGACGCAGCCGGACAGGCCGAGGCCGAACAGGGCCCAGCCGAGGAAGGCGGCCCACACCCAGGGGGTCAGGGCGGCGACCGTGATGCCGACGGCGGCGGTGAGCGCGCCGTACCGCAGGACGGCGGCCGAGCCGTGCCGGGCGGAGACCCGGTCGGCGAGCAGGCGCCCGGTGGTCATCGCGGCGGCGTAGGTGCCGTACGCGAACGCGGCGGTGGACGCGGGGGCGCCCAGGACGTCCTTGAGGTGCAGGGCGCTCCAGTCGTTGGCGGCGCCCTCGCTGAGCATCACCATTAGGGCCAGCACGGCGAGGACCCGGATCCGGCGGCGGGCCCGGCCGGCCTCGGCGGCCGAGGTTGCGGCCGAGGTCGCGGCAGTGCCCGCCGCGTCGGCCCCGTCGGCCCCGTTAGCCCCGTTGGCTCCGTCGGCCGCGTCGGTGCCGGCCGGTGCGGTGCCGGGCAGCAGGGCGCGGGCGGTGAGCAGGGCGGTGGCGATGCCGAGGGCGCCGAGGACGGCGAGGGTGCCGACCGGGCCGAGGCCGGTGGCGGTGGCCGCGGCGGCGGCGAGCGCGGCGATCACGCCGCCGACCGAGAAGGTGGCGTGGAAGCCCGACATGACCGGACGCCCGTACGCCTGCTCCACGTGGACGGCGTGCGCGTTCATGCTCACGTCCAGGCAGCCGTTGGTGAAGCCGAACAGCAGCAGCGCCGCGGCCAGCGTCCACGGGCCGGGGGCGAGGCCGGGCAGCACCAGGGTGGCGGCGCACAGGGCGCCGGAGGCGGGGACGACGGTGCGGGTGCCGAGGCGGTCCGTGAGGTGCCCGGCCGCCCGCATGCCCGCGAAGGCGCCGAGGCCGAACAGCACCAGCAGGCCGCCGAGCGCGGCGTGGCTGATGCCGACCCGGCTCTCGACGGCGGGGATGTGCACGACCCAGGCGCCCATCAGGGTGCCGCACAGGACGAAGTAGACGTAGGTCGCCACGCGGGCGGCCCGGAGCGGGGCTTCCATGCCGCCGACCATAACGAACATTTTTCTTGTGCGAAAGATGGCTATCGAACAACTTGGTTGTGCGCCGAGCTTGATCGTGCGCCGGGCGGTGCGGTTCAATCCCGGTATGAGCACGCGGGAGCGCCACACCCTGATCGCGCAGGCCGTCCGGGACGCGGGCAGCGCCACCGTCCTCGAACTCGCCGCCCGCACCGGCGCCTCCGAGATGACCATCCGGCGCGACCTGGACGCCCTGGCCGCCCAGGGCGTCCTCGAACGCTTCCGCGGCGGGGCCCGCACCCTGCTGCTGCGCGGCGAGGAACCGCCCTTCGCGCTGCGCGCCCGCGAGGCCGTCGACGCCAAGCGCCGGATCGCCGCCGCCGTCTGCGCGCTGATCGCCGACGGCGAGAGCGTGCTGCTCGACAGCGGCACCACCTGCCTGGAGGTGGCCCGGCTGCTGCGCGAACGCCCCGTCACCGTGATGCCGCTGTCGCTGCCCGCCGTCCACGTCCTCGGCGACGCCCCCGGCCCCGCCACCCTGCTCGTCCCCGGCGGACAGCCCCGTGCCACCGAGGGCGCGCTCACCGGCCCGCTCGCCCTCGCCTCGATCGCCGCCCTGCGCTTCGACACTGCCGTCCTGGGCTGCTGCGGCCTGAGCGCCGCCGACGGGCTGACCGCCTACGACCTCGACGACGCCACGGTGAAGAAGGCCGCGATGGCCGCCGCCCGCCGCACCGTCGTGGCCACCGACAGCGGCAAGCTCGGCCGCACCGCCTTCGCCCGGGTCGCCCCCGCCACGAGCCTGCACGCCCTGGTCACCGACACCGACGCCCCCGCCGAGGAACTCGCCGCCTTCCAAGCGGCCGGCACCACCGTCACGAGCGTCTGACCCGCCGGCCCGAGCGGCCGGTCCGGGCCGCCGGCCCGGTCGTCCTCGCGGTCCTCGGGTCGGCGGTACCGCATCCAGCAGGGGCAGCAGTTGGGTGACGTCGTGGCGATTGCCCCCAGTGAGCGCCACGGTGAGCGGGGTGCCGCAACGGTCCACGATCACAGGGTGCTTGGAACCGGGACGAGCACGGCGACAGCCCAGACGATCCGATACCAGTGGCCATCGAGACCAGCCACGGCCTCCTGGTCGCGAGCCTGCGCACGGGCAGCCGTCAGGTCTTCGCGATCAACCCGCTCGCCGCCGCTCGTTACCGCGACCGCCACGGCGTCAGCAGGAAGAAGTCCGATCCGGGTGACGCCCTGGTCCTCGCGAACCTCCTGCGCACCGACATGCACGCCCATCGACCCCTGCCGTCCGATTCCGAACTCGCCCAGGCCATCACCGTCCTGGCCCGAGCCCAGCAGGACGCCGTCCGGACTCGGCAGCAGGTCGCCAACCAGGTCCGCTCGCTCCTGCGCGAGCACTACCCTGCTGCTCTGCCGGCCTTCCAGGGCAAGCAAGGCGGTCTGACCGGGGCCGACGCCCGCGTCCTCGCCGAGCTGGGCGACGACCGGGCACGGTTCGCCGACGCCCGAGCGTCGAAGTCGTACGCCGGATCCGCCCCCATCACCCGGGCCGCTGGCAAGAAGCGTTTCGTCGGCCGACGGTTCGTCAAGGACAACCGCCTCATCGCCGCCGGCACCGCTCCTCCAAGCGCCAGCGTGACCCAGTAGCCCGGACCGTCGGCCATATCAGTGCACCGGTCTAGATTTGCCGCGTGACTGAGCCCTCTCACCTTGCCGGGGTCCGGGAGTCGTACGACACCGTGGCCGACGATTACGCCGCCCTCGTCAAGTCCCCGTCCGAGCTGGACCCGTTGTCACGCTCGATGCTGGCCGCGTTCGCCGAACTCGTGCAGACATCCGACCGAGGACCGGTCGCAGACCTGGGCTGCGGACCCGGAAGAGTGACAGCGCACATGACCAGACTCGGAGTTTCTGCCTTCGGCATCGATGTGTCCCCAAAGATGATCGAATTGGCCCGAAACGCCTATCCTGACCTGCGCTTCTCCGTGGGCTCCATGACCGCGCTGGAGATCGAGGACGACACGCTCGGTGGCATCCTGGCGTACTACTCCACCCACCACACACCTCCGGAGCTGCTGCCGGTCGTGTTCGCCGAGTTCCACCGCACCCTGGCGCCCGGCGGGCATCTGCTCCTCGCCGGCCACGTAGGCACCGGTGAGCACCGCCGTCCGACGCACGGCTATGGCGGCCACCCCGTGTCCTACGCGTCGTATCGGCTGCCCGCACACCAGCTCGCTGCGCTGCTGAACCGGGCCGGTTTCACCATCACCGCTCAACTGGTGCAGGAGCTTGACGAGAAACTGAACTGGAAGTTCGCCAGTTTCCTGGCCTACAAGCCGACTGCCGAGGAGGGCAGCTCGACCTCCTAGGCCCCTGAGATGTCCTTGAGGGCCCGGACGTGCGAGCCGTCCACGGCACACTCGTCCAGGTCCAGCAGGCCCGCGCGACGCAGTTCGGTCAGCAGTGTGGCGCGCAGGCGGGGCCAGGCGCCGGCCTCGGTCCGGTCCCGCAGCCGGGGGCGAGGCCGTGACTCCGGAGCGGCCCACGGCCTGCGCGGGGACGTCGCGCCGTGCGACACCGGTCCGCAGCACGTAGACGGTGTCGGTCAGGGCCGTCCGGTACGGGACCCGTGGTCGCCCGGGGGGCCGATGGCCTTGCCCGGGAGCGGGCGGCAGCAGTGGGGCCACCCGCTCTCACGGATCGTCCGGGACAGGATCAACAAACGCCCGGATGCCTTGCCGATCAAGACCGAGGAGTACAAGAGTGCGGCTCGACTCGTTCCGGAGCGATCGGCAAGGGCACGATCACTCCTCGTACCACTGCTCCGCCCCGAGCCGGGCCTCACTGATGACGCTGTCACCGACACGGGCGGTGCGCACCGTCACGCCGAGGCCGTAGATCTCCTGATCCCCGCTGACGAGAAACCGCAGGCCGAGGTCGTTGTCCTTGAGGTACTTGACGATGTCGGCCTCCACGGCGGTGACCGGTCGGCCGACGAGTGGGATGCCGTCGAGGAGGACCTGGGGGCCGGAACGCCCGAGGGCGGTGACCGCGGCAAGGAGCGGGCCGCGGCCCTGCTCCCACCCCCGGTAGTGCGCGCGGACGCCGGCGGCCTCGAACCGCTCCTCGACCAGCCGCTCCTCGGCAGGGTCTCCCTGGTCCGCCCAGAGGGACCCTGCCGGGTCGGGGCGGTAGGTGTGGCGCGATGATGCCGTCTCCCCGCCCAGGGCGGCCGACACCTGCTCCGGCGTCATCCCGAACCGCAGCGGCCCCACCCCCACCAGTGGCACGCACTCCCACCGCGGTCGATCCCGTTCGGGCCGCACCGGCCAGGGCCCCGGTTCGGGGGTGCGGCGCCGGGAGTTGCTGCGCCAACCGGCCACATTCCGCTCGCCGTACGGGTCCTCGGCCAGGCCGGGCCCGGTCACCAGCAGGTCGGTGACCATGGCGTCCCCCCGCTGCAGAAAGCCCCCGGCATCCGGCAGCCACTGCTGGACCGCACCCACCGAGACACCCCACGCCGGCACGTCCTGCTCCCCTTCGGCGTTCGGCACCTCCTCCACCCCGCACCGCAGCGCCAGGCGGCTGATGTCCGCACGCACCTCGGAAGGCGCCCGGTCGACCAGCACCACGCCCTCCAACAGCACCAACGGCCCGCGATTCGCGCTGACTCCCACCGCCACCAACTGCTCCCGCGATCCGAAGACCGCACTCACCACGTGTCGGCGGTACCAGCTCCACGACCGCAGACCACCACTGCTGAGGACGCCATGCGGATCATCCTCGCCCAGCGCTGCGTTCACCTCTTCAGGAGACATCCCGAACCGCAGCGGCCCCACCCCCACCAGCGGCTCCAGCACCCAGCTCGCCCGATCTCCGACTCCGACACCCATCCCAACCCCCGAGCCATGCCCAGCCACCGGCCCAACGGGCCTGCAAGGGGCACCAACCTAGCGATGACCTGCGACACCAGGGGCAGCAGTGGGTCGGTGACCTCGCCTGCAGCATCATCTGTCCCCGACCCCTTCGGAAGTCATCCTGAAACGATCGGTCAATCGTCGGCCGCCACCAGCAGGGTCAGCACCCGCCGGTCGTCGTCGACGGCGACGAACTCGTGGAAGTCCTCGTGCACCCGCCCCCAGTCGTGCCAGGTGTCGCTCCCCAACTCCGGCAGCAGGTACAGCCGGTCGGCCGAGCCGAGCACCGCGCGCGGCGACGCGTCCAGCGCGGCCTCCAGCGACTGCGTGAGTCGGCCGTACTGGTCCGCCCACTCCCGCAGCACCTGGTCGGCGGCGCCGTGGGTGACCGGCCGGTAGGCGGCGGGGGTGATCCGGTCGAGCCAGTAACAGCCGTGGCGGATCCCCGCCGGGTCGACGCCGCCCCCGGCGTAGTCGTCGCGGAACTGCTCGTGCGCGACGAGGGCGGCCAGCAGGTCGCGGTCCGGGGAGCCCGCCGGGAAGCGGAAGGACTTCAGGTCGACCCAGCGGCAGTCGAAGGCCCGGTCGTCCGGGGAGGCGTGCTCCTGGAAGCCCACGAAGGACCGGCCCAGGAAGTCGAGTGCTGTCACGGCCGCCACGCTATCCGGGCGGTGGCGGGCAGTGGGCAGTGGGCGGCGGGTCGGGCCCGGATCAGTCCCCCGCGGGGCGGGCCTCCGCAGCGCCCGGAGCGCCCGGAGCACCCGGACCGCCCGCAGCGTCCAGCTCGCCCGGAGCGTCGGCGAGGCGGTCGAAGAACTCGTCGAGCAGGCCGATCAGTCCCGCCACGGCGCGTTGCTCGGTCTCGGGCGACCAGGGCTGCGCGGGACGGCCGTCGGGGAAGATCAGCTTCTCGGCCAGGAACCAGTACACCAGGTTCCGGCCGGAGCCCAGCCGGGTGGCGAGCCACTGCTGGAACCCGTCCAGCAGGGCTCCCTCGGAGGCGTGGTCGTAGCCGTTGAGGAACCCGACCAGCGCACCGAAGCCGGCACTTCCGGTGAACATCGCCGGACGGCGCTTGAGGTTCGCCCACGTGTCCTGGCGCGACCACACGGGCTTCGGCCGGCCGCGCCACCACGCGTCGGGCAGGTGCGGCAGCTCGGTGCCGGCCCCCCAGGTGGAGTACGCGACCGCCTCCGGCCCCACGCCGAGGGCCGCGAGGACGCTGCCCGTGCGCGAGGCCGGATCGCCGGGCCCGCCCTGCCGGGTCCAGAGGTGCGTTCCCGGGTCGTCGCCCTCGTGGTGGGTGACGACGAAGTCCGTCCCGGCCAGTACGAAGAACGCACCGCGCACCCCGCCGTGCCCGTCCCACGAGGTCTCGAGGGTCAGCCGCAGCCGCCGGGCCACCGCGTCCAGGTCCACCGACAGCAGGGCCAGCGGGGTCAACGGCCAGGCCGCGCTCTGGAACATCGACGCCTGCCGTGCCGGGTTGCGCCCGCCCTCCCCGGGATCCGCCGCCGGCTCCCAGTCGTCCTCGGCCTCCGGCACCTCGATCAGCTCGGTCACGGCGCACAGTCAACCAGGAACCAGCCCCGGTGCGGCCGGGCACCGGCGGATCCGCGACGGGGCGTCAGTCGGTGTCGGTCGCGGCCAGCACGGCCAGGCGCCGCCGGTCCGGGGCGAGGGCGGCCAGGCCGATGTCCCAGGCCACCTGCTCGAACCACTTGGTGTCGGCGTCGAAGCCGTACCAGGTGCACTCCCGCACCCGTGCCCCGACCTCGTCGGCGGTCGCGCCCTCCGGGCTCCCGGCGAGCGCGGCCATGGACCGCCAGGCCGCCAGGCGGCCGTAGGCGCCGTGGGAACCGGAGTTGTACGCCCCTCCCGTGGACGCCGCCGCGAAGAGCACGCGCCACACCTCGGCGGGCGGACGGACGGCGACCGAGCGGGCGGTCTTCTTCTTCGCTCCGCGCAGACACTCCAGCCCCACCGCCAGGAGCGCGTGCGGGACGGATCCGACGTCCAGGGGCTCCGCGAGGGCGAAAACCCGGGCCTCCACGCGCCCGTTGGACTCCTCGACCCAGTTCGCCACCGCTTCGGCCACGGCCGCGGCCGAAGCCTCCGTCGTCACCTCCACCGCCGGCGGCACGTCCCTGCCGGTGAGCGCCGCCGACGCGCGGTTCGCCCCCGGCCCGTACGGCATCGAGTGACTGCCGCCGCGGAGGCCGTAGCTCGGCAGGTCCGCGCCCGCTTCGACGTCGGACAGCGTCAACGGCAGCCAGCGCAGGGGGTGGTGGCCCCAGTGCGGCGACGTCGCCCAAGCGGCGATCCCGGGAACCCCTTCGACGGCGACACCCCGGAGGACCAGTTCGTGGACCAGGCAGGCCCGCAGCTCCTCCGGGGCGCGTCCGGCGAACGCCGCGACCAGATCCGTCGCCTCCTGGCCGGAGGCGAGCAGGGAGGCCGCGTAACGGTCCGGCTTCCGACCGGCGGCCCGCGCCGAGGAGACCAGTCGCAGCGCCTGGACGACGTTCTCGGAACCGGCGGTGGTGGCCAGGAGCCGGAGCAGGTGGTCGAAGACGCTCCGGTACTGCCACACCTGCCCGGAGCCGTACGCCTCGGTGAGCGCGATGCCGAGGTCGGCGGCGAAGGCCGCGTCCCCCCGGGCGACCCGGTCGTCCGCCAGCGCCCGCACGCCGGTGACGTCCGCCAGGGCCGGCAGCCCTGCCACGATCTTCGGTATCCGGTCATCCACGGCCCCGAGGCTATGCGTGACGACGCCCCGCCTCATCTCATTTCCGGGGCGGCCCCGGGTGGCCGAGGCTCTCGTACAGCGCCCCGGCCGGTGTGTGGGACTCGCCGCCCGCACCGTTGACCAGCCCTCCCGCTGCCCGGCGCGCAGCGCGGGCCCGGGGACGCCTCCGGGTTCGCCCTCGCGCACCGGGGCCGGTACGGCCGTCGTCCCCGCCGGCATCGGGCATCGACCATCCGTCAGGTCGTCGACTTGTTGACTCGCCAACTCGCCAACTCGTCAATTCGCCGTGATGTCCGCTCAGTTCGTTCGCGTTCGTTCGCTTTCGTTCGCGACCATCGACAACGGCGGCGCGGCCGCCGGGATCGTCGGCATCAGCTTCCATCGGCCGTACCCCGGTTCGGCGGTGAAATCCTGGAGTCGGGTGCTCCGGCAGGTCGAGGGTCGGCGCGCGCACACCAGGACGTAGCACGACACGCACGCGGACGTGCGGGCGACGTACTACGCCGCCAAGCAGGTGTGCACGGGCGGCTCGGGCACCGGCTCCGGCCAGAACTTCGCCCGGGGCCCGGTCCACGCGTACTGGGCCCGCCGGGGGCTCGTGGCCTGGCCGAGACGGCCCCGCATGCCGGTTGACCTGCGGAGTGTCCGCCCGGAACGGAAATATCCGGACAAAGAGAAAGGAAAGAATCCGTTATTACTGTCACTTGAGTTCCGGTACGATCCCAACCGCCTGACGCCGTGTGAAAATTCGGCCGCGGTGTCGGCCCCGCGCGTACCACTTTCCCTGGGGGAGTTTTGAGCATCCGTCGGTCGATCGCTGCCGCCGTCTTCGTCGCAGCAGTCTCCGCGCCCACCGTCATCGGCACCGCACAGGCGATGGCCGAGACCGCCCCGCCCACCCCGGTCGGCCAGTCCGTACCGGACGCGGAGCCCACCGAGTCCACCGATTCCACGGAGCCCACGGAGACCGTCGAGCAGGCCGCGCCGGCTGCGCCCAGCACCCCTGCCGCGCCGGCCGAGCAGGCCGCGCCGCCCGCCGAGTCGGAGTCCACCACCGCTCCGGAGCTCGACGAGGCCGCGCTGCGCGCCCGCCTGGCGGACGCTCTTGCCGAGCCGGGTCACTACGACCACTACTACGAGACGGTCGCGAAGGCGCAGGGCGGCACCCCCGAGCAGATCCAGCACTTCCTCGATGCCGAGCTGGCCCGGGTCGTCCAGGACGACAACGCCCTCGAGGCGGCCAAGGTCCTGAGCGCGGCCGAGCCGGGCTCCCCGATCTGGGAGGCCGCCCAGAAGGCGTTCGACGACGGCAGCCCGGAGGCGATCGAGCGCTTCCTGAAGAAGACCCTCCCGGCCTTGATCGACTCCGACAACCGGGTCAAGCTCTCCCAGTTCGCCGAGGACCCGCTCATCAGCGCCGGCCTGCGTGCCAAGGCGCTCGCGGTGCTGGACAAGGGCAACGCCGAGGCGATCGCCCTGTTCCTGGAGGGGGCGCCCGGCGCCCTCATGGACGACTTCCGGATCCAGGCCACCCAGGCGATGGCGGTCAACGGCCCCGAGGTCCGCAAGGTCGTGAACCAGCTGCTGACCAACGGCACCATGGAAGAGCTGCGCGCCTTCCTGTCCAAGGGCCTCGCCGAGGCCCAGGCCCGGGACCGGGCGGCGGCCGAGCAGGAGAACGGCGGTACGGGCGGTAACGGCCAGCAGCCGGGCGACGGCGGCAACGGCGGCAACAGCGGCAACGGCGTCACCCAGGCCGGTCTGACCACCACGACCACGACCACCGCCACCACCACGTCCACCACCAGCGCCGACAGCACCGGCACGGAGCTGGCCTTCACCGGCCCCGGCACCCCGCTCAGCGGCCTCACGGCCACCGGCGCGGCGGCCATCGCGCTCGGCGCGGGCGCCCTGGTGGTCACCCGCCGCCGTCGCCAGGAGTCCTGACACCCCGGCACCCCCGCCTCCCCAGGCATCCGAAC
>NZ_JBHUWH010000060.1:0-25580 GCF_042670125.1 Kitasatospora sp. NPDC057198
CCGTAGTCGAGCGCGATGCCGCGCAGGCCGGAGGCGTAACCCTGGCCGATGGCGCGGAACTTCCACTCGCTGCCGTGGCGGTACAGCTCGCCGAAGACCATCGCGGTCTCGGTGGAGGCGTCCTCGGAGAGGTCGTAGCGGGCGACCTCGCTGCCGTCGGCCTCGTTGACGACCCGGATGAACGCGTTGCGGACCTGGCCGAAGCTCTGGTGCCGGTTCTCCGCGTCGTAGATGGAGACCGGGAAGACCACCTTGGCGACGTGCGGCGGGACGGCCGTCAGGTCGACCTTGATCTGCTCGTCGTCGCCGTCGCCGCCACCGGTCAGGTTGTCGCCGCTGTGCTCGACCGAGCCCTCGGGGCTGCGCAGGTTGTTGTAGAAGACGAAGTGCTGGTCGCTGAGCACCCGGCCGGCCTCGTTGCACAGCAGCGCGCTGGCGTCCAGGTCGAAGTCGGCGCCCGTGGTGGCCCGGACGTCCCAGCCCAGGCCGACGATGACGTTGGTGAGCCCCGGGGCCTCCTTCGTCAGCGAGACGTTTCCGCCCTTGGCGAGCGAGACTCCCATGTGTGCCCTCCTGTGGTTTCCCCGTACCGGGCCCGGCAGTTCGGCCGGTTCGGCGCGGCGGCCGTCGCCCGGCCCCACGCTCGGGCCCGGGCCCCAGCCGAATCTACAGCACTGTAGATCAGGACGGAATCCGCCTCCGCCCCCTCGGCCCCACCCGTCCTCTTTCCCCCCGGAGCGGCCCGTCACCCCGCCGCGCCGGACCGGCTTCCGCCGCGCGTCCGGCGCACCGGGCATACCCTGGCCGAGGAGGTGCCACGATGAGCGACGACACGACGATCCCCGGTATCGACCCCGCCGTCCCGCCGAGCGGGGACGGCTGCGCGGAGTGCCTGGCGGGCGAGGGCCAGGGCTGGTGGTTCCACCTGCGCCGGTGCGCGGCCTGCGGGCACATCGGGTGCTGCGACTCCTCCCCGTCCCAGCACGCCACCGCGCACGCCCGGTCGGCCGGCCACCCGTTCCTCACCAGCTTCGAGCCCGGCGAGGACTGGTTCTGGAACACCGAGACTGAGCAGTTCTACGAGGGCCCGCCGCTGGCCGGCCCGACCTCCCACCCGCTCACCCAGCCCGCCCCGGGCCCGGCCGGGCACGTCCCGATCGACTGGCAGCAGCGCCTGCGCTGACGCCCCGCCAACTCCCCCGCCCCGGGCCCGGTTCACCCCGCCCCGGGCCCGGTTCACCCCGGTCCGGCCCGAACCGCCCGGCCCGAACCGCCTGATCCGGCCGATCCGGCCCGCCCGACCCGGCCGCCCGGTACGGTCGTTGCCGGGCAGCCGGGCGGCGGCGCGAGGATCGGCGGTGGGGCGTGGACGAGCGGCAGTGGGAGACGGTGCGGCGGTTGGCCGACTGGCTGGCCGAGGGCAGCACCCAGCCTCCGGAGATGCAGCGGGTGCTGCAGTGCCTCAAGGTCGGCGAGGAGGCCGGCGAGGTTGCCGAGGCGGTGATCGGCGCGCTCGGCCAGAACCCGCGCAAGGGCTTCTCGCACACCTGGGACGACGTCGCGGACGAGCTGTGCGACGTGGTGATCACCGCACTGGTCGCCCTGGTGCGCCTCCACCCCGATCCGCCCGCCGCGTTCGACGCGCACCTGACCGCGGTCGCCGACCGGGTCCTGCCCCGGAGTTGAGGCGCGTCCGGCCGCACCGGCTCAGTGGCGGCCGCCGACCGCGAACAGCAGGATCACGAACCCGGCGAACAGGTGCGTCCCGGCGATGTAGATCAGCGCCCGGATCAGCATCTGCTTGCGGCGCGAGTTCTCCTCGCGCACCCCTTCGGTGGGCGCCGCCGCCTCGCCGGCCATCGCCGTCCTCCTCGTCCGTCCCGTCCCGCGTCCCGTCCCGCTCCGCGCCGGACCCCTTGCAGGGTACCGGCCGCGCGGCCCGTGGCGGAGATCACGCTGTGCCACGGGGCACCTACGGTGGCGTATTTCCACCCCCCGATTCGATTCCCAGCCAGGCCCTCGGTCCCGCCGTGAGCTGGTCCAACGTCACCCCGTAGCGGGCGGAGATGACCTGCAAGTCCTCCACCTTCCATGGGGTGAGACCTCGGAACTTCCTGCTGATCGTGAACTGCGACACGTTCAGGGCTGCGGCCAGATCCTCCTGCCGGTCCCGGAACGCCGCAGACAGGGCGCGAACGCTCTCCCCGATCCGCTCTTGGGTGTCATCCATGCGGCACACCGTAGCGGCAAAGTGCGCCACTAGTAAAGGTCTAGCGCTTCTGGTAAACATCTCCCTGCCGGAAGGATCTCTTCCGGCAGCACACTTCGTCGTGCCGGGTTGGGGTCCACCGTCCCGACGACTCACTCGCCGTGGAGCATCCATGCCTGCTGAGTCGATCACGTCGACTGCACCGTCGTCCCGCACCACCGCGTCTCCTGGGGAGGGGACCCGGCCGGAGCCGGACAACCGGGCGCCCGTCGGGCTGCCCGTCACCACGCCTTCCACCCCCGCGCTGGCGGAGGCCGGGACGGCGATCTACCAGCTGGCCGTCGCGCACACCTGGCGCCGGCGCGGGCACCCGGTGGTGCCCTGCAGCAGGACCAGCAAGCGGCCGCTGGTCGAGGGCTGGGGATCCAGCGCCACCGAGGCCGAACTCGCGCCGTTCTACGACGTGCGCCAGGTCGACGCCTGGTGGAGCTCCATCCACCCCCGCGCGCACGTCGGGCTGTTGACCCGGCACGTCCTGGTGGTCGACTGCGACATGCCGAAGGGCCCGTCCGGGTTGGCTGGCCGCTGGGCCGGGTGCCAGGACGGCACCGACGTCCTGGCCGCGCGCCTGGCGGAGCTCGGCCTCGCCTGGCCGGAGACCTACACCGTGCTGACGCCGTCGGGTGGCATCCACCTGTACTTCGTGATGCCGGAGGACCCGATCGGGTGCCGGACCGGCACCGGCCGCAGCAAGGACCCGGGCGGCGAGCCTGCAGCGGGGCACATCGGCCCGCTAGTCGACGTCCGGGGCGTCGGCGGCTACGTCATCGCGGCCGGCTCCTACTCGCCGAAGGCCGGGCGCCCGTACGAGCGGATCAGCCCGGCCGCCGTCCGCCCGGCGCCGCTGCCGGACGCCCTGGCCGAGCTGCTGCGGCAACGGCCAGCGCCACCGCCAACTCCCGCCCCGAGCATCCCCGTCACCTACGGGCGGCGGGCCGACCGGTACGCGCAAGCCGCGCTCGCCGGAGCCGCCCAGGACGTCGCCGAGGTCGAGGCCGGCCGGGGCAACGCGCTGCTGTTCGCCCGAGCCCGGCGCCTCGCCGAGCTGTCCTCCACCGCGCCCCGGGTGCTCACCCTGGACGAAGTCGAGCGGGTCCTGGTCCCCGTCGTCCTCGGCCGCCCCGTCCACGACCCGGCGCGGCGCTGGACCGAGGCCGAGGCCCGAGCCACCATCCGCTCCGGCTGGAACACCGGCCTGCGGGGGGCCGCGGCGTGACGATCCCTCCGCAGCCCAGCCTCAACGCGATGCCGCCGGCGAACCCGGCCGACCTCGACCGCGCCCGCCAGTCCCGGGAGAAGCTCAAGGGCCCCCGGAAGCGGGAGATGCCGATCCAGCACCGCGGCATCCTCCGCATGGCCGAGCGGTTCATCAACGAGCACAGCCACCACCTCCGGTACGTTCACGGTATCGGCTGGCACTTCTGGGACCAGGCCCGGTGGAAGCGTGACGAGAAGCGTACGGATATCGACTTTGCGGTCGACACCGTGAAGGCCGCACTCCGAGAAGCCATTGATCTCGGGCCCCGTGATGGTCAGGACTTGGAAAAGGACGCCCGGAAGTCCGAGAACTCCGGGTACGAAATCATGCTCAAGGTCGCTGGCGCGCGCTCCCCGATGTCGACCGCAGCGTCGGAACTGGATTCCGATTCCAGGCTCTTCAACACCCCCGCCGGGACCATTGATCTCGGAGACCCCGAGGCCAGGGACGAGAAGCGGCGGAAGTGGAGCGTCAGGCCGGTCAACCCTACGGACATGATCACGAAGGTCAGCGGCGGGTCCTACATCCCCGGCCTCAAGAGCGAGGAGTGGGAGCGGTTCCTCGCACGCATTCTCCCCGATGAGGAGGTGCGCGCCTTCGTACAGCGGCTGTTCGGCTACGCGATGCTGGGGAAAGTCACCGAACACATTCTGCCCATCTTCACCGGGACCGGCGGTAACGGTAAGGGCACCGTGCGAGACGCCGTTCGCGGGGCATTCGGGGAGTACTGCGAGGAGGTCGACCCGGACATCATCATGGAATCCGGCGACCGACACGGCGCATTCAAAATGGTCCTGCGGGGCCAGCGCCTGGTTTTCACTTCGGAGACCGAGCAGGGAAAGCGGCTCTCTGAAGGGGTGATGAAGCGCCTGGTCGGCGGCGACCCCATCCAGGCGAACTGGATGCACTCCAACCCGATCACCTTCGACCCATCACACACCCTGGTGATGCTGACCAACTTCCTTCCGAAGGTGGCCGGGGACGACCCCGCGGTGTGGCGCCGGATCCTGGTCGTGCCGTTCGACGTCACGATCCCGGAGGAGGAGAAGGACCCGAACCTCCCGGGGCGGCTGCTGGCCGCGAAGGACGCGGTGCTCACCTGGGTGTTCGAGGGCTGGCTGGCCTACCAGCAGCAGGGGTTGAACCCGCCGGACGCGGTGCGGGCGAAGACCCGAGCCTACCGGGACCAGAACGACGCCCTGGCCCGCTTCCTGGAAGAGCGCACGATGCCGAACCCCAACTGCCGGGTCCGCTCCCGCGACCTCTACACCGCGTGGTCGAGCTGGTGCCGCACGATGGGTGAACAGGCCGGGTCCGAAGTCACCTTCGCCACCGCGATGGAGAGAGCCGGCTACGAGAAGAAAGCCACGAACGTCGGCCGCCAGTACCTCGGCGTGATGCTGCTGGACGACGACCAGGCGGACGAGGACGACCCCAGCGGGTGGCCCGCTGGCGCCCGCCGCGCCGCACCGCAGCCCGACCCCGTCCAGACCGAAATTTCCGCCCCCCGATAACCCTGTGTAGTTTCCTGCCGCCCCCGGGTCCGCCAAGGCCCGGGGGCACTTCCATGCCCGCCGATAACAGGAGTGAAGGGTTGCCATCGTCCCGACCTGCGAAAATGAAGGGGTGAGCGAGTTTCATGCAAAATCCCCTTTATATGCGCGCGCGAGAGGTTTTCATTTAACCCGTCACAACCCTTAACCCTTCACTCTAGTTGCCTCATGCAACTACTTTGCAGCTACGCTGCGTGGCCAGGGGGTGGGTGGCATCGGTGAGGTGCGGTAGGGCATGCGCGGGCCGCGCCCGGCCCGGCCTGGGAGGGCCGTCAGGGCCCGAGCGGGCCGGGGCGGTGAACGCGCGGGCCGCAGAGGCGGATTGCCGGGGGTGTCGGCCGCGTCCGCGGCCGTCCGCTAGGGTCCCTCTCCAGCAAGGGTGCGGCGGGTTCCGGCCATTGGCGTGTAGGTGCGGTGATGGTGATCCGTACGGGTACCCGGCGCTGATACCCTCGGGCATCAGTGCCCCGACCTGCGATCAATGCGGCATATGCCCGCGTTGGCAGGTCCGACCGCGAGGTCAGTCGGAGGGGTCCGGCGGGGCGTGCGACGGCCCCCAGCCACGGAGCATGCGGCTGGGGGCCGTTGTGATCTGCGACGTTACCCCCTACGCGGCGGCGTCGGGCTGCGATTCGGAGCAGATCCGGATGATCTGAGGCTGCTTCAGGCCCACCGCGCGGGCCACGGCATGGCCGCTGAGGCCGTGGTCGACAGCTGTGACGATCAGCTCGTTGCGGACGGCCAGCGCGGCCTGGTAGCGCTCGCGGCACTCCTGGACATGGATCTGCGCGGCGGCGAGGCGCTCGGGGTAGCCGGTGGTGATGGCGGTCGCGGGCATGGTCCGTCCTCCCTGGAACGAATTGATACGTTCCGGTATCGGACCCCTGTAGCTCAGAGTATCCCCATGCCACCGTCAGCCAGTCGTCGCCGCGGGGGGTCGGTCCGCGTCCGCGGGACGTGTTCCGCCGGCCACACCACCGAGACCGTCTCCGCGCCCGGCCGGGTCACCTGGGACGGCGAGTGCGCGACGGAGGGCTGCTCGCTGCCGGTGCTGGCGAAGCGGGTGCCGCGCGAACAGCGGCCGCCCGTCGACGAGTCGGCGGTGCAGGCCCCGGCGGAGTCGGACGACGACGTACGAGAGGTGTCCTGGCATGTCCCCCAGCCCAAGCCCCGTGGCAACCGACGAACCGAGCCCGGCCCGGCCGAGCAGCAGCCCGCTGTTCAAGGAGCCGGCGACCCCGGCCCCGTCGCCGAGCCCGGAGACGGCCCCGCCACCGTCGCCGTCCTCGACCCCGAGCCCGAGCGACGGCCCGAGCCCCAACGAGCCCGACCCGGACGGGAGTTGGTCGACCAGCGAGAGGGAGCTCCCCCGCGACGCGCCCGCCGCGTCTTCCGCCACCCCCTCGGCTGGTGAGCCGGTCCGGATCACCCGGGCCGCCATAGCCAAGGCGCTGACGGGCGTCCTGGACACCGTCACCCGGCAGCTCGCCCGCGTCGCCGCCGATCCGGTCGAGCAGCAGTACGGCCTGTGGCGCCCCGAAGACGGAGAGATCGAGGCGATCGCGCGGCCCGCCAGCCGCCTGGCTCACCGCAACCTTCCGGACGGCGCGACCGGCAACAGCGAACTCCTGGACGTCTTCGACCTGATGGTGGCCGTCGGCGGCTACGTAGCACGGAACGTCATGCTGCGTCGGCAGCTCCGCGCCGCCCGCCAGCTCGGCGCCGAGCCCGGCCCGGCCGAGCCGGCACCGGCCGCGCCGTGACGGCGGAGTACCCCTACCCGGTGATCGACCCGACGGCGAACCAGATCATCGTCGCGGTCGGCCGGAAGGGCAGCGGGAAGAGCAAGGCGGCCCGCGAGCACTTCCGTGGCTGGCCGGCCACCGATCGGCTGATCATCGACATCAACGGCAGCGCGGACCCGGGTGACGACCAGGACGTCGTGCTGCTGACCGGGCCGCCGCCGACGGAGCTCCCGCCCCGCCGCGATCCGGACGTGCCGATCACCTGCCGGTGGATCGCCGACCCGCGGGCCGCCACGTTCCGGGACGACGTCGACCGGGCCCTGGGTGCCGCGCTCTACCCGAAGGACAGGCGGACGCTGGTCTGGGTGGACGAGATGGGCGAGGTGTTCGCGGCCGGCCAGACCGGCCCGAACGCCAGGCTGCTGCTCCACCAGTCCCGGCACCACCGCACGTCCGCGCTGCTGTGCGGGCCGCGCGCGAAGATGATCGACCCGTTGGTCCTCGGCCAGGCGGACCGGGTGCTGATGTTCGACCTGCCCAACTCGCTGGACCGGGCCCGGATCGCGGAGAACATCGGGATCCCGCTCGCGCGCCTGGCCGACGTCCTCAACGAGACCAGCCGTCGCGGCGCGCACTGGTCGACGCTGTACGTCGCCGAGGAGCACCGCTTGTACAGGGTGCCGCCGTTCCAACTCACCTGAGAGTGGCGAGACTTGCGCGTCGACGCTGGTAGCCGGCTGGTTCCGGCCGATGCTCCCCCGCTCGCCTTAGGGGACCCGTCCCCGCACCCTACCCCTCCCAACCTGACCCCAGGAGAACTGAGATGACCACCGCCGAGATCCTGCACCGCCTGGTCGACGCCGTCGTACTGCCCACCGGCGAGGACCGCGAGCAGCTGCACGCCGCGATCGACACCGCCTACCCCGAGCAGACCCCCGCCGCCGAAGAGCCGGCGGTCGCCGACCTCACCAAGTCCGACCCGGCGCCGGCCGCGACCACGGCGTACGGGCCCGGCGCGCTGCCGACCATCCAGGGCGGCCCGTACGCCGCCCCGCTCACCCCCGACGCGACCGCCGCCCTGCTCGGCCAGCAGCGGATCGGCTGATGGACGCCGCGGACCAGGCGCTCCTGGATGCCCAGCGGCGGGACCTCTACGGGACCGGCGCGGTCCGGGAAGTGCGGTGCGGCTCGCGCTGCGGGTACCGGTTCCTGCTGACGGAGGAGGGCTGGCGCGGTCCCTGGGACGCGGACGGGGACGCGGTCGGGAACACGGACCTGGTCTACACCGACGACTACTTCGAATCGTCCTGGGGGGACTGCTGGCGTGGCATCTCGGCGGCGTGGCGGGCCGCGGCCGCCCAGCAGCCGGCCACCCCGGCCAGGCCGTTCAGCCGCCTTCCCTACACCCTCGAACAGCGGGCCGCGATCGATGAGTTGAGGGCGCTGGTCCGCACCCAGCGGATCCGGGACCTGTTGGTGGGCACCGGCTGGGGGACCGCGGTCCTGCGGGACGTGGACACGGTGGAGGAGCGCTTCGTCCGGACGGAGGGCGGCGTGGAATACCGGGTAAGGGTCACCCTGGACGTGGACATCGACGTGACGCCGGTGGCCGGCCACCCCGGAGATTAGCCCGGAGGATCATCTTTCGTCGGCCCGCAGGTATCCCCCAGCGTCGGAGGTTCCTACCTCTCGACCTGGGGGTTTCCCATGCGTCTGAACGGCCTCCTGCTGACCGCGCTGGTCGCGCTCGGCGTCACCGTCGCCTACGACAAGTACGGCCGCGGCATGTCCTTCCGCAAGGGCTCGTAGCTGTGCCCGGTGGACGCGCGGCCGCCTTCTACGGCTCCGTCGCGCTCGTCTCGATCCTCTCGCTGGTCGCGCTCAACCTCGCGGCGGACCGGCTTCCCATCCCGGGTCTGCAGACCCTTCGCGACTACGCGGTGAGGCGGAACGGCTGATGGCAGCTGTCACTGGGACCACGGGTCCCGTTCGGTACATGCAGGGCATCGCGGTGCCCGAGGAGAGCGTGCGGCCGCCGGAGTTCTTCGCCAGGACCCGGCGCCGGACCTTCAACGAGGGCAGCCAGGCGTGGGGCGGTTTCGGCACGCAGAACGTGTGGGAGCTGAAGAAGTCGGACATCATCGCCGCGGCGATCATCCGCTTCCAGGGCACCCTGGTGACCGCCAAGGGCACCGGCACCGTGGCCAGTTCGGCCCGCTGGCCCTACGACATGCTCAAGGCGGTCCGCTTCACCGCGAACGGCGCGAGCAACGTCATCAACGCGAGCGGCGCGAAGCTGAAGGCCCGGGAGTACTTCAAGCGGGACAACGGCAACGACCGCGGCATCGCGCAGACCGTGGCCGGCGCCACGGTCAACCAGGGCACCATGTCGTCCAGCTCGGAGTCCTGGGGCGTCGGCTCGAACACGTCGAACATCGCGGACGGCTCCTACAACGTGGACTTGTACTGGGTCGTGCCGATTTCGGAGGACGAGGTCGACCTCGCCGGCGCCATCTTCGCCGCGACGTCCAGCACGGACCTGACGATCCAGGTCGACAGCGAGCTCGCGAGCAACCTCTTCGCATTGACGGCCAACGCGGCGGTCACGCTGACCGGCAAGATGCAGGTCACGACCATCAAGTACTCGATCCCGATCGGCTCGAACGGGCAGATCGTCGTCCCGGACCTGTCGCTCTTCCACTCGCTGATCCAGTCGCGCACCACGCAGCTGGGCAACGGCGAGGTCGAGACCCGGCTCATCGGCCAGGGCGCCGGCAAGACCCTGCTGAGGACGTACTTCCAGACCTGGAACGGCGCCGCCCAGGCCCCGCTGGTGATGAACGACGCCAACTACGGCCGGATCGCCTGGCGCTACGGGTCGAACGAGACCCCGGACGAGTACCTCTCGGGGTCGGTGCTGCGGCAGATCAACGAGCGGACCTACAACTGCGACATCGGCGGGGTGTTCGGGTTCGGCTGCATCGACTTCGCGGCGGAGAATGCCTTCAGAGACGCCGTTGACATGGGCACCACCTCTGACCTGCGGCTGCTGACGACCTACCAGTCGGGCGTCACCCTGGTAAACGCGGGCTTGGAATACGTCCAGGAGACGATCTTCCAGGCCGGGGCGGGGAGCTGACATGGCGTCCGCGTCCTGGCTGAGCCCCAGCCCGACCGCGAAGTACGGCATGGCGTTCGCCTCGCCGGCGGCGACGCGGGACGACACCCCGCTGGCGCAGGTGGCCGGACCGTCGGCGGCCGCGCAGAAGGAGAAGGGCCTGCACGTCAACAGCCCGATGTTCTGGGTGGGCGCGCTGCTGCTCGGCGCGGTCGGCCTGGCCGCGGCCAGCACCACCGTCAAGGTCGGCCCGGTCAAGCTCTCCGGGTCCCTCGGTGGCTGAGCCCGGCCGGGTCCGGGCGGCCCTCAACGACCCCGGCGGCGCGATCGAGCGGGGGCTGGCCGCGCGCCGGGCCTCGAAGAGCGCGGCCGCGGGGGACGGCGAGGACCAGGGCGCCGCGCCCGCCCCCGCGGCGGCCGGTCCGGGCCGGGGCGCCCGCGCGAAGGCCGGCGCGGCGAAGGCCGCCAAGGCGTCCGCCGGCTACCTGAGTCGGGGCCGGTGGCGGCCTACGCTGACGCCGCCCACCCGGGCCCGGGACACCGGCAGCCTCCTGACCGGGAAGCTGCTCTACGTCGGCCTGATCACCTACATCCGCTACGGCACGGCGGGCTGGAAGGGCTGGCTGTCCGCGAAGTTCCTCAACAAGCCGATCCAGGGCACGGCGAGCAGCCCCAGCGACCCCGACTCGGACGGCTGGAACGGCGGCCTGCTGACCAGGAAGAACCTCCAGATCCCGCAGGAGAGGAAACCGACGTGAACCCTGGTGGGATCGCGCTGCTCGTAGCCGGCGTCTGGCTGATCGTGCAGCTCGTCGCGGGCGACATGCTCGGCCGCCTGGACCTGCTGTGAACTGGCGCTACCTGCTGGCCGGGACGCTCGGCCTGGCGCTGCTGGAGGCGGCCGTCAGCAGCCAGGCGAGCGCGGAGCGGGCGGGCGGCCTGCTGACCGCGATCGCGGGTGTGGTCGAGCACGTGCTCTCCCCGACCGTCGCCGCGATCCCGGACCGGCGCAAGCACGGGGGCGCCGCCCCGCCGGCCGACACCAGCACCGCCCCGGCCAACAGCGGCGGCAGCCTGCTGCCCGCCACGTGGACCACCTCCGCCTCCGCCCTCTACGTCTGACAGGAGCACTCCTATGGTCCGCACCCTCGCCAAGTACACCTTCGGCGCGATCTTCCTCTACCTGGTCGTCAACTACGCCTCCGGCACCGGCACCGTCATCTCCAAGGGTGCCGCCGGCGGCGTCGACGTCATCAAGACCCTCCAGGGCCGCTGATGTTCGCCAACCAGTACATCTCCCCCGTCTCGGAGTTCGGCGAGGACGGCAACGGCCGCTCCACCGCGCGCGGGCTGCTGACCGAGATCTGGACGCGCGTCCAGGGCTTCCGCACGCACCCGTACGGGCCCGCGGACAAGGACCCCTCGACCACCTGGAACGGTGTCGCAGCGGCGCCGCAGGACTTCCGGGGCATGAACAGCATCAACTCCGGTGCGGTGCCGTACCGGGACGGCGGCTACGCCACCATCGCCTCCGGCCTGGTCGAAGGGCCGCTCGGCGACCCGTCCCGCCGGGTGTTTGCTCAGCGCCTGGTGCGCCGTCAGCCCAGCGGGAGTGCCTGATGCCGGCCACCCCCGAACCGCAGGAACCGCAGTCACGTGCCGGTGGCATCGTCGCCAAGGTCGGCGGGCAGCGCAACGCCGCGATGCTCGCCGCCGGCGGCGCCGTCGCCCTGGCCGCCCTCTACACCAGCCGCAAGCGCAAGGCCGCCGCCGACACCTCCGGGACCACCATCCAGGCCGCGAGCAACACCTTCGACTCCGGCCCGTACGACATGTGGAACTCCTGGCAGGATCAGTACGAGGGCTTGGCCAAGCGGATCGGCGACCTCGAACAGGCGCCGACTCCGACGCCGACCCCGGCCCCGCCGCCGCCCGTCCAGATCGACAAGCCGCCGGCACCGGCACCGGCGCCGACCCCGGCCCCGCCCGCGCCGACCCCGGCCGCCAAGCCCCAGACGGTCTGGTACACCGCGCACACCGGCGACACCTACTCGGCCATCGCCAGCCGGTACGGCCACTCCGCGCAGGACCTGTGGAACTACCAGCTGCAGGACGGGATCCGGCCCAGCGACACCCAGGCGACCCTGCGCCAGCGCGGCATCAACAACGCGCTCTTCAACGGCTCCTCGGTCGCGATTCCGGGGTCGTGGACGTGACCGCCGTCGGCGACCTGTTCGCGTGGGCGAAGGCCCAGCTCGGCAAGCCCTACGTGTGGGGCGGCACCGGGCCGTCCGGGTACGACTGCTCCGGGTTCACCCAGGGCGCGTTCAAGAGCATTGGCATCAGCATCCCGAGGACGTCGCAGGAACAGCGCAACGCCGGCGTCGGGGTGCCGCTGGACCAGATCCAGCCGGGCGACCTGGTGACCTTCACCTACCCGAACAGCGGGAGCAACCCGGGCCCGGGGAACCACGTCGCGCTCTACCTCGGCGCCGGGCAGGTCATCGAGGCGGCGCGCACCGGCGTGCCGATCCGGATCGCCCCGATGAACACCACGGCGGTCGACCGGGTGCGGCGGGTGCTGGGCACCTCCGGCAGCAGCGGCGCGGCCGGGCCGGCCCCGGCCGCATCGAACACCACCGGCACGGTGTCGACGGCGGGTCTGCAGCAGGCCGGCTACGACGCCGTCATCAACGTGACGCCATGGGGAATCCCCACCAACCCCTTCAAGCTCCCGGGGTGGATCCAGGGCAAGTTGGGCGAGGCCGGCCGGGCGGTCGGGGGCAGCATCGTCGACGCGTTCGCGCCCGTCGCCCTGGCCGTGCTCGGCGTCGCCCTCGGCGCCGGCCTGATCCTGATCGGCGGCTACGTGACCGTCAAGCCCGCAATCGACGACGCCGCCGACAAGGTCAAGACGGCCGCCTCGGTGGCCAAGGGAGGAATGTGATGAAGGGGTCCCTGAGTCCGTGGCGACAGCACCCCGGGCCGACCGCGGCCCGCCTCGACATCGAGGTGCCCGACCAGGCGGATCCGCCGGAGGGCGAGTACATCAGGTGGCTGTCCCAACTGCAGGCCGACCTGGCCGAGTCCATCAACGGCGTCGCGATCCGGGCGGCCCGGCCGGTGCCGATCGGATCCGCGCCCGGCAGCTCCGCGCGGCCGCTGTCCTCGCCCGGCCGGGTGGTGGGCTGGTCGGTGCGCGAGACCGCCGGCGCGGCCGCGGTCGTGCGGCTGTGGGACGGCCGGGACGCGGGCGGCCAGCTGCTGGCCGCTATCTCCCTGGCCGCGTCCGGCGCCCAGACCATCATGCCGACCGGCGGCGGCATCAACGTCTCCGACGCGCTGTTCGTCGAGGTCGTCTCCGGCGCCGTCGAGGGCGTCCTCTACCTGGGGGCGGTGGACTGATGGCCCTGGACGTCACCCTGGTGGGCACCGCCGCCGGCGCGACCATCGCGGTCGGCACGATCGTCGGGTTCGTCGCCCGCCGGGTCGGCCGGGCCGCGCTGTGGATCATCGCCCTGTCCCAACTCCCGCCCGCTGTCGACGCCCTGGCGGGCCGGGTGGGCGAACTGTCCGGCACCGTCGCCGACCTCGCCCGCACCGTGGACGGCCTGCAGAACAGCCCTCCACCCCCGGCCCGCGGCCTAGCCGCTCTGGAGACACCGTGATCACCGCGCTCCGCCCCCTGATGATCTACCTGGTCTTCGGCCTGTCCGTCGCCGCCCTGTCCGCGTCCCTCGACCTGATGGACACCAAGCCCGCCCAGGAGGACCCGTCGTGACCCGCACCCTGCTCCCCGCCGCCGGCCTGCTCGCCCTGGCCGCGCTCGCCCTGCTCGGCCAGGTCGTCCTGGTCCTGCTCGGCCACGCCGCGCTGCCCGTCCTCGACTCCGTGCTGCTGGCCGGCCTCACCGGCGGCGCCGCCATCACCCCGCCCCCGCAGCGCACCACCCCGCCGGCGGACACCCCGTGACGCGCCGCGGCCCGGTGATCCGAGACCAGCGCCTCGCCCTGGTCCTCGGCTACGGCGGCATCCTCATCGGCGCCCTGGCGCTCTGGGACGCCTACGAGGGCCGCGGCGCCCGGCGCCCGTTCCTCGTCAAGCTCCTGCCCGGCGGCTGACCGTGTTCCTCCCCCAGCAGCAGTCCACCCTCACCGGCGCCCGGGTCGTCCTGGTCGACTACCCGCCCGCGCTGGAGGGCACCGCGACCGCCGACGCCTCCGGCACCGCCACGCTGGAGTGGGACCCGCCCGACGTCGACTACTTCTACCGGATCGAGCGGGCCACCACCTTCGTCACCGGCAGCACCGGCGGCGCCGTCGCCCTCTACGAGGGCTACGTCAACCCGATCCGGATCCGCGACGGCTCGACGTCGCCGAACTTCGACATCGCCGACCAGGCGTCCCCGATCACCATCCACCCCACCATGGCCGTGATCATGCAGTGGACCGGCCTCACCCCCGGCGCCCGCTGCAGCGCGAGCCTGCAGTACACGCTCTGGCGCACCCTCACCACCATCACCTCACCGAACGGGAGCTGACCGTGTCGTTCCGAAACCCCATCCGCTCACTGTCCGCCGACGACGTCACCCCGGGCACGCTGACCGGGTCCATCGTCCAGACCGGCGACACGGACCCCCGTGTTGTTCTGGACCCCTCACCGGACAGCTCCACCGGCACCGAGGACCCGGCGATCCTCCTCTATGGCAACTGGGCCAGCATCCCCGGCGCCCGGCCGGGCGTCCTGAGCGCCAGCGTGGCCGGGCAGGTCGGCAACGTCAGCGCGGGCGAAATCGTGCTGAACGCGCCCACCGCCGCCGGCATCGGCCGCACCCCGCCCGCGCTCCGCCTGTACTCCGAGCCGGTGTCCAACACCACCGGCGCGCTCACCGGCGACGGCCAGCGCCTGGAGCTGTATCTCGGCGGCGGCACGAGCCACGACGGCGAGGTCTCGATCAACGGCTACAGCGGCGGCATCGACGCGGCGGCCAGCGCCCGCCTCACGCTGACCGCCCGCGACGCCTCCACCGCGGCCGGGGGGACCAGCACCAGCCTGCAGCTCGGGTCCGGCGTGGCCACCGTGAACCGGCCCCTGCGGCACCGGAGCCTCTTCGGGGTGGAGGGCTGGCACGACGTCACCTTCCGCAGCGGCTGGACGAACTTCGACGCCTCCGGCTGGCAGGGAGTGCAGGCCCGGCGGAACCCCGACGGAACGGTCAGCCTCCGCGGCCTGTTCAAGCCCACCGCCGGGGCGTCGGGTGGCACCGCGTTCGACCTGCCCTACGACGGCGTCACCAACTACTACCCGACCGGCAGGGCGCAGATCTTCCCGCTCGCGTGCCAGTCCAGCGTCGGTGCCTGCCTGTTCGTCTACCCCGACGGGCACGTCGACGTCTCCCAGGCGAGCGCGTCCACCCAGTGGCTGTCCATCGGCACGGCCACCTGGGACGCGTCCTGAGCGCTACGCTCACACCGGGGGCAGCGCCGACGGCGCTGCAGAACTCAGCGGGGGTCCACCAGCTGAGGAGACCAACACCCATGCCCTACACCGGAGTTGACTACGCCTGGGGCCGCCCGGGCGGCGCGGCGCTGGCCGCCGCGGGCCACACCTTCGTGATGCGGTACCTCTCCCGCGACCGCAGCAAGAACCTGACCGCCGAGGAACTGGCGGACCTGCGCGCGCACGGCCTGCGGGTCGGCCTGGTGTGGGAGACCACCGCCAACCGGGCCGGGTCCGGCTACGCGGCCGGCGCCGACGACGCCCGCCAGGCGCTCGCCCAGGCCGACGCGCTCGGCCTCACCGGCGCCCTGATCTACGCCGCCGTCGACTACGACGTCCAGGAGGCCGGCCTTCCCGCGGTGCGCGACTACTTCCGCGGCTGGAACACGGTCCTCCCGGCCTGGCGCACCGGCGTCTACGGCGGGTACCGCGCCGTCCAGGACATCGTCGGCCAGGGTCTGGCCGTGCACGGCTGGCAGACCACCGCCTGGTCCAACGGCCACTGGTCCGAGCACACCGACATCCGCCAGGTCGGCGGCACCGCCACCATCGGCGGCGTGCAGTGCGACCTGAACACCTGCACCGACCCCGACGCCGCGGTGAGCGTCGCGCCCGCCCGCCCGATGCCCGCGCCGGCGCCGGCCGTCCCGGCCTGGCCCGGCCAGTACCTTCGCAACCCCACCTACAACTCCGCCGTCGCGCGCCGGTGGCAGCAGCAGATGGCGGCCCGCGGCTGGAGCATCTCGGTCGACGGCGACTACGGCCCGAAGAGCGCGGCGGTGTGCCGGACCTTCCAGCAGCGCTTCGGTCTCACGGTCGACGGCGTGGTCGGCCCGGACACCTGGCAGGCCGCCTTCTCCTGAGCCGGTGTCATGACCAGGTGCGATCCTCGATAACGGTTCGAGTAGCGCGACGATTTCGTAGCGTACGCACCGGTTTGACTGCTAGCGTGACTGCCAGATCGACCCGGGGGAGTGGACACCGGACCCCCCTGCTCCCCCGCACCGCCGAGCCTCCCTGTGCGCTCGGCCCAAGGGCCCGTCACCTCCCCGGGTGACGGGCCCTCGAACATGCGTGGGTAGGGTGTAGCCGGTCCCTCCCTCGTACCCCGGGGGAGGGACCGCCTACGCGGCCGTCTGCCGCGACAGGCCCACCGCCACCGGCACCGAGTCGTGGCACCGCTCCAGGTGCCCCAGCGCGATCACGTACTCGGCCTCCAGGCGGCCACCCACCCCCTCTCCGGCGGCCCCCAGCTCGGCCAGCGCGGCCCGCAGGCCGGAGCACTGCTCGCACCCGCGCGGACCGAAGTACCGCAGCGCCATGTCGGCGTCCTCCCGGATCCACCGCTCCCGGTTGCTCATCTGTCCGTCCCCTTCTTCGGCTTCGTCTCGTACCACACCCCGGCCGTGTCCATCAGCGAGCCCGGCTCCGCCCCGGTGAAGGACAGCAGGCAGTACAGCTCCGCTTCCAGCTGCCAGATCCGTTGCCGCATCACCTCCGTCGGCGTCGGGTTGACCTTGACGGGCAGGCCCGACTCCTCGGCGTACTCGGTCCGCAGGCGCCGCAGCTCCGACGCCGTGTCCGACCAGGTCTCCCTCAACTTCTCCAGCGCGGCTTTCACCACCAGGGGGGACGGGGCGTACAGCTTCAACTCCTGCTCCTCGTCGGCCATCACGCACCGCCCCCGGCCGCGCTGTCGTCCTCGTCGGTCAAGAGCTCGACGCCGAGGGCCGCGTACGCGGCGCGGGAGTCGTGGTAGCCCATCTCTCCGTACTCGACCGCCGCGTCGATCTCCTCGATGGCGGCCTCCCGGCAGTCTTCGCAGGCGCCGCAGCCCTCGCCGGTCTCCGGGTCGAAGTCGCAGTAGTCCTCGCTCACTTCGCGGCTCCCTTCGCGAGGTCGTGCTCGCCGCGGGCGCCGAGCAGCGCGTACCGCAGGCCGCCGACGCCGATCTGGCCGAAGGCGTACGCGGCGTCGGCCAGGCCCTCGCCCTCGGTCATCGCCTCGTGCATCTCCGTCGCCTCGTGGTCGGACAGGTCCTCCTCCGCGGCGAGGCCCTCGGCCCACCGCTGCGTGGCGTGGCGGCGCAGGTAGGCATCGCGCGCCGCCCGGTACTTGTGCCGGTCGGACCAGCCCGGCAGATCGTCCTGCAGGTCCAGCGTGAGGTCCACGATCGGCGGCTGCCAGGTGCCCTCCTGGACCATGGCGACGGCGCGCGGCTGACGGCCGGCCAGCACCTCGCCGATCGCCCAGCGGACACCGTCCGCGAACTGGACGGCCGCGGCCTCGTAGTAGGTCTCCAACTGGGCCGCCGCCGGGTTCAGCACCCGGTTGATGGCCTGCATCGCCCGGTCGTGCGGGCGGTACTCGGGGTCGAGGCCGGAGCCGCCGTTGCGCTCGACCAGACCGTAGACGTCCTTGACCCGGTACAGGTCGTACGTGTCAGCGGTCCCCCGGGCGACGCGGGCCGCGGTACGGAGCTCCCGGGCGGCGGCGGCCAGGGCGTCGACGCTGTCCCTCAGCGCGTCCGGCCAGGCGAGGTGCGAGCGGTCGAACGGATTCGTGCTGGTCATGCGGCATCCTCTCGATGGGCTCCGCGGCGCCGCGGAGCTGGTCGACGGCGGCGTCCGCGTCCTCGTCGTGGAGGGCCGCGTAGCCGGCGGTGGTGGCGGGGCTGCTGTGCCGCATCAGGCGCTGCGTCAGGAGCAGGTCCCGGGTGGTGCGGTAGACCTCCGAGCCGTAGCGGTGACGGAGGCGGTGGGTGCGGTAGCGGTGGACGCCGAGCTGGGCGGCGACCGCGGTGAGGCGGCGGGCCAGGGCCCTTGCGGTGATGTTCCACAGCCGTCCCTGGACGCCCGCCCAGGGGGCCAGCGCGCGTTGCAGGACCGGCGGCAACTTGAGGACGTCGACGCGGTCGCCCTTGCCGACGACCCGCAGCTTGTTCCCCCGGATGGCCGAGCCCTCCAGACCGGCGATCTCACCGAGCCGCAGGCCGGCGAACGCGCCGAGCAGGATCCAGACCTCGGCGAGCGTGCCCCGGGTCGCGTGCAGCATCCGGTCGAGGTCCGCCTCCGGCAGGGGGTCCGGCAGCCGGCGGGGAGTCCTCGGACGGGGGATGCCGTCCAGCAGTTCGGGGCAGCGCGCGTACCGCGCCCAGGCTTCGATGTGCCCGTAGTACGTGCACCGGGTCCACTGCGAGCGGCCCGGCCGACCGAGGTAGGCCAGCACGTGGTTGCGGGTGATCGCGCCGAGGTCGCCGTCCGCGAGGCGGCTCAGCCGCTCAACGGCGGCGGTGCGGTCACCGACTGTCCGGGGGGACAGGCCGATAGCTGTCATGAACAGGGCCCAATTGGCCAGATCTTCTGTCACACGATAGATATCGGACGAAAGTGACTATGCCGCCATAAGGGAAAATTCGGGAACATACGGTGGCGTAAGTCACTTCACAAGGTGAAACATCTCCTCCATGGCGGACTATCAGGAGACCCTTGACCTCAGTTCCTACGCGGCCCTCGGTGACAGTTTCACCGAGGGCCTCAACGACCCCGGCCCCGACGGCCAGTTCGCCGGCTGGGCCGACCGCCTGGCCGGGATGCTGGCCGCGCGGCGGGCGGAGCACGACTTCCGGTACGCCAACCTGGCCGTCCGGGGCCGGCTGCTGGACCAGATCGTCGCCGAGCAGGTGCCCCGGGTGCGCGAACTGCGGCCCGACCTGGTGACCCTGTGCGCGGGCGGCAACGACATCCTGCGGCCGGGCAGCGACCCGGACCTGATCGCCGAGCACTTCGAGGCGGCCGTCCTGGAACTGCGCGAGAGCGCCGGGGCGGTGCTGATCTGCACCGGCTTCGACACCCGCAACGTCCCGGTGCTGCGCCACCTGCGCGGCAAGATCGCCACCTACAACGCACACCTGCGGGCGATCGCCGACCGCAACGGCCTGGCGGTCGCCGACCTGTGGTCGCTGCGCGCGGTGCACGACCGGCGGGCCTGGTCCGAGGACCGGCTGCACCTGTCGCCGGAGGGCCACCAGCGGGTGGCGCTGCTGGCGGCCCGCGCGCTCGGCCTGCCGGTGGACGCGGACCCGGAGGCCGCCTGGCCGCCCGCGCCCGCCCTCACGGCGGCCGACCAGCGCCGGGAGAACCTGCAGTGGGCCCGCACCTTCCTGCTGCCCTGGGTGGGCCGCCGCCTGCGCGGCGAGTCCTCCGGCGACCACGTGGAGGCCAAGCGCCCGGAGCTGCTCCCGCTCTGAGCCCCACCTCGGGGGGACAGCACTGCGGGCCGCTCCACCCCCACGTGGACGCGGCCCGCAGACCCCGGTCGAGACCCCTGCCTCGCCCTATTCGACGACCAGCTCCACCGGAACGTTCCCGGCGGTGGCCCTGGAGTACGGGCAGACCTGGTGGGCCTGCTTGACCAGCAGCTCACCGGCCTCGCCGGCCAGCGACTCCGGCAGCTCGACCCGCAGGACGACCGAGAGGCCGAAGCCGCTGTCGTCCTTGCCGATGGTGACCTCGGCGGTCACCGACACGTCCGAGACGTCCACCTTCTGCTGCCGCGAGACCACGCCGAGCGCGCTGGCGAAGCAGGCCGCGTACCCGGCCGCGAACAGCTGCTCGGGGTTGGTGCCCTCGCCGTCGCCGCCGAGCGCGGGCGGCGGGGAGAGCTTGAGGTCGAGCCTGCCGTCCGAGCTGACGGCGCGGCCCTCGCGGCCGTTGGCGGTGGCGGCGGCGGTGTAGAGCGGGTTCATCGAGGGTTCCTCTCCTTCGTCCTGCGGTCTCCGCGTCCTGCGGCTTCTTCGTCCTGCGGGCTCCGGGGGCCGGTTCCCGTCGGCGGTGCGTCCTCCGTACGGTTCCGGCCCCGGGGCCGCCTCGTCCTGCCCATAACTACAGCACACAATTGAATTGCGCACAACTGAATCGGCCGCTTGCTACCCTGGGTCCATGACCTGGCACGGCGAGAACCCCCGCACCTCCCCCGGCGAGGACGCGGACCTGCTGCTGCTCGACCAGCAGATCTGCTTCTCGCTGAACGCCGCCTCCCGCGCCTTCGGCGGCGTCTACCGCACCGCGCTCAAGGACCTCGGCCTCACCTACCCGCAGTACCTGGTGATGCTGGTGCTGTGGGAGGACGGGGCACTGCCGGTCAAGCAGCTCGGCGAGCGCCTGCGGCTGGACTCCGGCACCCTCTCCCCGCTGCTCAAGCGGCTGGAGGCGGCCGGCCTGGTGGTGCGCGAGCGCAGCCCGGAGGACGAGCGCTCGGTGATCGTCAGCACCACCCCGGCCGGGCGCGAACTGCGCGAGGGGGCGCTGGCCGTCCCGCGCCGCATCCTGGCCGCCGCCGGGCTCCCGCTGGACGACCTGCGCGCGCTGCGCGAGCTGCTCACCCGCGTCACGGCCAACCTGGACGCCGCCACCGGGGCCTGACCGCCCCCGCCGCGCCCGCGCCAGCGCCGCGCCCTCGCCCTCGCCCTCGCCCGCTACGACTCGTAGCGCTCGACCTCGTCCACGCTGCGCACGCTCGCCCCGTCCGGGTCCTCGCCCGCGCGGACCCGGGCGCGGCGCTGGCGCAGCAGGTCCCAGCACTGGTCGAGCTGCTCCTCGATGTCCTTGAGTTCGCTGTGCTCGGTGGACTGGTCGATCCGGCCCTCGGCGAGGGCGGCGCGCAGGTCGCGCTCGGCCTCGACCATCTCGCTGATCCGCTCCAGGATGCGGCGGTCGGTGCCGCCGGTGCCGTTCTGCTCACTCATCGGGGTCTCCTCGCGGTCGTCTGCCACCCACTCTAGGAAGGCCGGGTGGCGGCCGCGAGCCGGGCGGCGCGGGGGTGCCGCGCCGAACGGGGGCGCGTAATTGACAGTGCGTCAGGGGGAGGCCAGGATCACTTGTTGAAAACGACTTCCACTACCACTAGCCCGGAAGGCCCGATCCGCCATGTCGCTGGACGTCTCCCCCACCCTGCTGGCCCTGGCCGAGCGCGACGAGGTCGCCGACGCCGACTTCCTCGCCACCGTCCGCACCTCGCTGCCCTACGCCTACCGGCTGGTCAACGACCTGACGGCCGAACTCGCGGTCACCGACGCCGAGTTCGCCGACAACACGGTGGCCCCGAGCGAGGCCGAGCGGGCCCAGCTGCTCCGGGCGCTGGCCAGCGACTCGATCCGCGGCGCCCTGGAGCGGCACTTCTCGGTGAAGCTGGCCTTCCAGAACTGCCACCGGCTGGCGGCCTTCCACCCGCACGCCGAACACACCGACGCCTACCGCAGGTTCACCTCGCCCCGGGCCCAGCTGCTGAACCAGTCGCCGGAACTGCGCGACTGCTGAGCACGGCCGCCGGGCCGGGCGGCGCACACGCGCACCACCCGGCCCGGCGCCACCGGCACCCCTCCGTCGGGGCTCAGCCGCCGATCACCTCCCGGGCCAGCCCGGGGCGCTCGGCCGCCGGGCGCTCGACTGCCGGGCGCTCGGCCGCCGTGCGCTCCACCGCCGTACCCTCCATCGGCACGGGGGCGGCGGCGGGCCGACGGGTCGGGACGAGCAGCGCGGCCAGCGCGGCGGCCAGGCAGAACGCGGCCAGCAGGGCGAAGCCGTGGGTGTAGCCGGACTCGGCGGGGCGCCCGTCGGCCTGCAGGTGGCCGGTGACCAGGCCGGTCATCAGCGCGGCGCCCATCGAGCCGCCGATGGTGCGGATGTTGGCGTTCATGCCGGTGGCGGCGCCGGTCTGGGCGGCGGGGACGGCCTGCACGATGAGGTTGCTCATCGAGGCGAAGGCCAGTCCGATGCCGAGGCCGAACACGCCCGCGGCGACCGCGACGTCCGCGGGGGTGCCGTGCCGGGCGGCGAGCAGTGCGCAGGCGACGGCGCCGAACACCGCGCCGGTGACCAGCTGCGCCTTGGCGGGGAAGCGTCCGGCCAGCCGTCCACCGAGCACGCCGGCCACGAACATGGCGGCGACCATCGGCAGCATCAGCAGGCCGGCGCCGGTGACGCTGGAGCCGAAGCCGTAGCCGGCGCTGGAGGGCATCTGCAGGAAGCCCGGCAGGAAGGCCCACACCGCGTACATGCCGCCGCCGAACAGCAGGGCCGCGGTGTTGGTGGTCCACACGGCGGGCAGCCGCATCACCCGCAGGTCGATCAGCGGGTTGCGGGAGCGGGACTCGTTCAGCGCCCAGGCGGCGAACAGCACGACGGCGACGGCGAGCAGGCCGAGCACCCTGGCCGAGGCCCAGCCCCACTGGGACGCCTGGCTGACCGGCAGCAGCAGCGCGACCAGCCAGCCGGAGAGCAGCACGGAGGAGAGCCAGTCCACGCTGCCCTCGCTGCGGGTGGGCGACTCGGGGACGTAGCGGTGGGCGAGCAGGACGGTGCCGGCGACCACGATGACGGGCAGCCAGAACAGCCAGCGGTAGTTGAGGGCGCCGACGATCGGGCCGGCCAGGACCATGCCCAGGCCGCTGCCGACGGCGATCACCGCGGACATGTTGCTGATGCCGCCGGAGACCCGTCCGGGCGGGAACTCGTCGCGGATGATGCCGAAGGAGAGGGGGAACAGCGCGCCGGCGATGCCCTGGATCACCCGGGCGACGATCAGCACGGTGATGTTCGGCGCGAGGGCGGCGACCAGGCAGCCGACCAGCAGCGCGACCAGCGCGGCCACCAGGGTGCGCTTCTTGCCGACCAGGTCGCCGACCCGGCCGAGGATCGGGGTGAAGACCGAGGCGGAGAGCAGGTAGGCGGTCATCACCCAGGTCACGGTGGACTGGGTGGTGTGCATCTCCTCCTGGACGATCGGGAGGGCGGGCGTGATCAGCGACTGCAGCAGCGCGTACACGCCGGCGCCGACGGCGAGCACGCCGAAGGTCAGGCGGGGGGATTGGCGGTTCATCGAACCCTCTCGGGACTCGGGGCGGGCGCGCGGACGAACGGGGTGCGCGCCGCGGCAGGAGGGCGGGCGCGGGTCCGCCCGGTGCGGTGCGTGGATGCGGTACGTGGATGCGTTGCGTGGGTGCGGTACGTGTGGTGGCCGTACGGTCACCCGGCGTCGTCGGGCGGGTGGAGGGTACGGCGCAGCAGCCGGTCCGCCGGTGTGCGGCGGGCCGAAGTCCGGGCCCCGGTGCTAAAGTCGAGGCATGCCTCCAGATTAGCGGAGGCGCACCTCCGGTTCAATCCGGTTTCCGGATTCGCCCCGGCCGCCGCCGAACAAACCCCCCGAAACAAGCACCGCCGAACAGCACCCGGCCGTCCGCGCCCCCACCCCCGCCCGCCCGTCCGGATGCATTCGAGAACGAGGTCCCCGTGCCGGATCAGATCGTGGTGAGCGAGTTCCTCGCCGCCCAGCGCCCGCGCCGCGCGGACGCCGCCCGCAACTTCGACGCACTGCTCGCCGCCGCCCGCGAAGCCTTCGCCGAGCACGGCTCCGAAGCCTCCCTGGAGGACATCGCCCGGCGGGCCGGCGTCGGCATCGGCACCCTCTACCGCAACTTCCCCACCCGCCGGCACCTGTTCGAGGCGGTGTACGCCTCCGAGGTCGAGGACCTCTGCCGGGTCGCCGAGCAGGTCTCCGACCTGCCGCCCTGGGAGGCGCTGAACACCTGGCTGCGCCGGTTCGTCGACTACGCGGTGACCAAGCGGGCGATCCGCGAGGCACTGGCCGGCGAGGAGTCGGACATCTTCCAGGCGTGCCTGCTGTCCATGTACTCCGGGGGCACCCCGCTGCTGGAGCGCGCCCAACGGGCCGGCGAGGCCCGCCCCGACATGAGCATCGAGGACCTGCTGCGGATGGTCTCCGGCATCACCTCGGTCGCCTTCCCGGAGGAGGGCCAGCGCGACCGCGTCCTGGCCATCGCCCTGGACGGGGTGCGCACCCGCCGCTGAGGCGGCCACGAGCCCCGAAGCGCGACGCCGCCGGAGCCGGCCCGCCCGGTCCGCGTTCCGCGGCGCGGCCCGCGACGAACCGCGGATCAGTTGTCGCCGGGCTGCGGCGGCCGCCCGGCCGAACGGAGGTCCGCGAGCTGCCCGCGCTGGTCCTCCGCCCGTTCTCCGAGCAGGATCGAGCTGATGAGAACCTCCAGCAGGAGGCACACCTCGCGGTCCGACCCCCCGGGGTACCGCGGCTCGGCGCCTTCGACGAGCACGCGCGAGATCCGGTGACCGCCCCGGGTCTCGACGAACGCCACCTCGTACTTGCCGTCCCCGAGCCAACTGCGGTGCAGGAAGAGCCGGTCGTCCTCGGCGAAGGCGTGCCAACGGTCATCCATGTCACGAGCGCGGAACCCGCGCTGGATGCGCTCCCATTCCGCGGGTGACCACATACGCAGCGGGACCTCGGACAGGACGCGCGGCTCACGGATCGGCGTCAGACGGCGGAGATCGGACCGCCTCACTCTGGTGTCCACGCGTCGGATCGTACCCAGGTGCTCGAGCCCGCCCGCTGCCGCAGCCCCCGCCGCCGGTCCGCGGCTCAACCGCCCCGGGGGACGGGCGACTTCACGGCTCCGGGCCCAGCGCTCCGGGCCCAGGTCTCCGAGTTCAGCGCCGGCCCAGCGGGTGCGCCGGGTCGCGGCCGACCAGGCCCAGCAGCCTGGTCGCGGCGTCCGCGCCGGCCGGGACGGGCACCGGGTCGGCGAACAGCCCGGAGGCGGCCAACCCGTCGGCCTGCGGGGCGAGTTCGGCGAGCGCGAACTCGGCGGCGGCCGGGTCGATCGTGGCGTCGGCGCCGATCCCCTGGGCGAGGTCCCAGGCGTGCACGACCGCGTCCACCGTCATCTCCCGGGCGTACCCGGCGGCCCGCCGCGCGCCGTACGACAGCTGGACGGTGCGCTCCAGCGCGCCCGGCTCGGCGAACGCGGCGCGGGCGGCGTCGGCGGCGGCCGTCCAGGCGGCGACCGAGTCGGCGCCCAGCACGTCGCCGTCGAAGCGGTCGCCGATCTCGGCGACGGTGGCCCCGGCCAGCAGATCGGGGACCCAGAGCTGTTCGGAGGTCAGGTGGCCGACCAGTTGCCGGACCGTCCAGTCGGTGCACGGGGTGGGCGCCTGCCAGGCGTCGTCGGGCACCGCCCGGACCAGGTCGCCGAAGTGCTCCAGCGCCCGGGCGTGCAGTGCGAGCAGGGCCGGTCCGTCGAGGTGTGCTGCCATGGGGTACACGC
>NZ_JBHUWH010000061.1:0-25366 GCF_042670125.1 Kitasatospora sp. NPDC057198
CACCCCGGCCGCCGTCAACGCCCCGGCGGCGGTCGGCGCCCCGGCCGCCGTCAACGCCCCGGCGGCGGTCGGCGCCCCGCCGGCCCGGCGCCGGGCGACCACCCCGCTCGGGCTGGGGCTGGCCCTGGCACTGGTGTCCGCGGCCGCCTTCGGCGGGTCCGGGACGGCCGCGAAGCCGCTGATCGAGGCCGGGCTCTCCCCGATGCACACCGTGTGGCTGCGGGTCGCCGGGGCCGCGCTGGTGCTGCTGCCGGTGGCCTGGCGGCACCGGGACGCGGTGCTGCGGCGGCCCGGGGTGCTGGTCGGGTTCGGCCTGCTGGCGGTCGCGGGCGTGCAAGCCTGCTACTTCGCGGCGATCTCGCGGATCCCGGTCGGGGTGGCCCTGCTGATCGAGTACCTGGGGCCGCCGCTGCTGCTCGCCTACGTCCGGCTGGTGCAGCGGCGGCCGGTCTCCCGGCGGGCGACGGCCGGGGCGGCCGTCGCGGTGGCGGGCCTGGCCTGCGTGGTCGAGGTCTGGAACGGGCTGTCCTTCGACGCCCCGGGCGTGCTGTTCGCGCTGGGCGCGGCCTGCTGCCAGGTCGGCTACTTCGTGCTCGCCGACGCCGGCCGCCGCGGCGGGCACCCGCTCGCCCCGCTCGCGCTGTCCGCCCACGGCCTGCTGGTGGGCGCCGTCCTGCTCACCGCGCTCACCCGCCCCTGGGAGGCGGACTGGTCGCTGCTGGGCGGCTCCGTCAGCATGAACGGCCACCGGCTGCCCGCGCTCGTCCCGGCGCTGTGGATGGTCCTGGTCGCCACCGTCCTCGCCTACCTGACCGGCGTGCTGGCCGTCCGGCGGCTCTCCCCGCCGGTCGCGGGCGTGGTCGCCAACCTGGAGGCCGTGGTCGCCACCGTGCTCGCCTGGATCCTGCTCGGCGAGCACCTGGGCGCCCCGCAACTCGCCGGCGGCGCGCTCGTCCTGGCCGGCGCGTTCGCCGCCCAGTCGGCGGCCCGGGGGTAGCCGCGCGGCCGGTTGAGTACCCGTACTCAGGTGCCTCCCGGTGGCCCCGTCCAGGATGGGTCCGGTACCGGTGGCGAGCACGGGAGGAGCAAGTCATGAGGTGTACGAGGACCCTGGGCGCGGCCGCCCTGGCGGTGTGCGCGGTGACCGGTCTCGGCGCGGCCCCGGCCGGGGCGGCCGACGGCGTCACGCTGCCCTACCCCGGGCCGGACGGCCTGGTCTGGGTGAACGACCGGGTCGGGGACGGCGGGTTGGTGTCGGGCGGGGCCTGGACGAGCCTGCCGACCGTGCTGACGGTGGCCTGCGCGGGCGGCGGCACGGTGCGGGTGACGATGGAGTCGCAGCAGACCGAGGTCGCCGCGTTCACCGTGGACTGCCCGGTGGACAGCATCGGCACGGGGTCCGCGACCATGGCGCCGGGCGTGGTCCGGGGCTCCTTCTCGGTGTACGTCGACGCCTCCGACGACTCGCTCGGCTGGGCCCTGAACGTGGTGCAGCCCGAGTAGCCGGCCGGGGCCGGCCCCGACGGGCGTCAGGACGGCAGGGTCTCGCGGTGGGCGGCGAGGGCGGGGGCGACGGTGGTCGCGACGAACTCGGTGATCCGGTAGGCGGCGACGCCCGCGGGTACGAAGGGGTCGGTGGCGGCGAGGGCCTCGACGGTGGGGCGGTCGGGGGCCACCGCGAGGATCACGCCGCCGTCGCGCGGGACCTTGCGGCCGGAGGCGAGGAAGGTGCCGCCGGCGTAGTGCTGCTCCAGCCAGGAGACGTGGGCGGGCAGCAGGGCGTCGACGCGCTCCAGCGGGGCGGTGTAGCTGAGTTCGAGGATGAACATCCGGTCATCGTACGCCGGGGGCCGGCGGACGCGTCATCGTACGCCGGGCCGGACCAGGCCGGACTCGTAGGCGGCGATGACCAGTTGGGCCCGGTCGCGGGCGGCGAGCTTCTGCAGCAGGCGGCCGATGTGGGTCTTCGCGGTGGACAGGCTGACGTGCAGTTCGGCGGCGATCTCCTCGTTGGAGAAGCCCAGCCCGACCAGCGCCAGCACCTCCCGCTCCCGCTCGGTCGCCGCCGCCAGCCCCGCCGGGTCGGGCAGTACGGACGGCTCCGGGCGGCGGGTGTACTCCTCGATCAGCCGGCGGGTCACCCGGGGCGCGAGCAGCGCCTCCCCCGCGGCCACCACCCGTACCGCGTCCAGGAGTTCGGCCGGCCGGGTGTCCTTGAGCAGGAACCCGGCGGCGCCCGCGCGCAGCGCCGCGAAGGCGTAGTCGTCCAGGTCGAAGGTGGTCAGCACCAGCACCCGGACGCCGGCCAGCTCCGGGTCCGCGGTGATCGCCCGGGTGGCCCCGATGCCGTCCAGCCGGGGCATCCGGACGTCCATCAGCACCACGTCCGGCCGCTGCGCGCGGGCGAGTTCGAGCGCCTCGGCGCCGTCCGCGGCCTCGCCGACCGCGGTCAGGTCGGGCGCGGAGTCCACCAGCAGCCGGAAGCTGCCGCGCACCAGCGCCTGGTCGTCCGCCACCAGCACCCGGATCATCCGGCCACCGCCAGCGGGAACACCGCGGACACCTCGAAGCCCCGGCCGGCCGGCCGCCGCCCGGCCCGGAACTCCCCGCCGTGCACGGCGACCCGCTCGCGCATCCCGGCCAGCCCGTGCCCGCCGCCGCCCGAGCCGGACGGGGTGCCGCCGCGGCCCTCGTCGGTGACGGTCAGCTCCAGCGCGTCGGGGCGGTAGTCGACCCGCACCCGGCAGCGGTCCGTGCCCGCGTGCCGCACCACGTTGGTGACCGCCTCCTGCACCACCCGGTACCCGGCCAGCTCCAGCCCCGGCGGCAACTCGACCCGCTCGCCCAGCAGTCGGACCTCCACCCGGACGCCCGCCGCGGCCGCCCGGCGCACCACCCCGTCCAGGTCGGACAGCCGCGGCGCGGGCAGCCGCTCCCCCTCGCCCCCGCCGGTGCGCAGCACGCCCAGCAGCACCCGCATCTCGTTCAGCGCGGTACGGCTGGTCTCCTCGATCGACGCCAGCGCCAGCCGGGCCTGCTCGGGCTGCTCGGCCGCGACGTGGTTGGCCACCCCCGCCTGCACCGCGATCACCCCCAGGCTGTGCGCGACCACGTCGTGCAGCTCGCGGGCGATCAGCAGCCGCTCCTCCCGCTGCCGGGACGCCTCGTGCTCGACCCGCCGCCGGCGGCGCTCGTCCACCGCCCACCCCGCCGTCCAGCCCGTCACCAGGAACAGGCAGGCCGTGACGGCCGCCGTCGGCCCGCCGGAACCGGGGTGCGGCCGGAACCAGCCCGGCACCCCGGACAGGCACAGCGCCGCCACCAGCACTGACAGCGCCAGCAGTTGACCGGCCCGACGGCGCGACAGCGCCCGGGGCAGCCGGTACAGCACCGCCGCGACGGCCGCCCACGGCGCGGGCGAGTTCGCCGCCCCCGCGCTCAGCACCGCCAGGCCCAGCACCGCCCCCAGCACCACGACCGGCCACCGCCGGGCCGTCGGCGCGGCGAACGCGGCCACCGCCACCATCACCAGGTCCGCCGGACGCGGCCCCGGCGCCACCCCTCCGGCGGGCGTGTTCCCGCTGGAGACCAGGGGCAGCGCGGTCAGTGCGACGGCCAGCGCCCCGTCCGCGACGGCCTGCAGTCGGGGGCCGAGCGGCCGGTGCCAGTCCATGCCCGCCACGGTAGCGGCGGTACGGGCACGGGCGGATCGGACCTGGGGACGACGCCGGACGTCGTACCTGAGGGCACCGCCAGGGGCTCGGGGAACGGCGAGGCCCGGTCTGCTGACGGTGCACTGCCGCCCAGCGCATCGGCTTCTGGTTCTGTTCAGGACACGCAGCAGCACGGACCTTCGATGGGCTCCGGCCGTCAGCAGCACGGACTCGCCGTTCCCCGAGCCCCTGACGGTGCATGCTCGTCTGCCGACGTTTCCCCGAGCCCCTGTCGGGGCCCTGCTCGTCCGTTCGAAGTGCCACTCCGAACGTGGTCCCGGGGCTGACGCGGCGTCGCGGGACCCCGGGCCAGGGTGGGGGGCGTTCGGACGGAGACGGAGGAGGGGTCGTGATCGAGGCGCGGGACGTGGGGCGGCGGTACCGGGGGCGGTGGGCGTTGCGGGGGTGCACGTTGGAGGTGCCGGCGGGGCGGACGGTGGGCCTGGTCGGGCCCAACGGTGCGGGCAAGAGCACGCTGCTGCACCTGGTGACGGGGCTGTTGCCGCCCAGCGCGGGCGAGTTGCGGGTGTGGGGCGAGCGGCCGGGTGCGCGTGCGCAGTGGCTGGCGCGGGTCGGGTTCGTGGGGCAGGACGCGCCGGTGCACCGGGCGTTGACGGTCGGGGAGCACCTGGTGTTCGGGCGCCGGGCGAACCGCCGCTGGGACGACGGGTGGGCCCGGCGGCGGGTGGCGGACCTGGGGCTGGATCCGGGGCAGCGGGCGGGGCGCCTCTCGGGCGGGCAGCGGGCGCAGCTCGCGCTGACCCTGGCGTTGGCGAAGCGGCCGGACCTGCTGGTGCTGGACGAGCCGGTGGCGGCGCTGGATCCGCTGGCCCGGCGGGAGTTCCTGGAGCAGTTGGCGGCGGCCCGGATCGAGCACGGCCCGAGCGTGCTGCTGTCCTCGCACCTGGTCGGCGACCTGGCCCGGGACTGCGAGCACCTGATCGTGCTGGGCCGGGGCCGGGTGCGCGCGGCTGGCCCGCTCGCGGAACTGCTGGCCGGGCCGGACGGGCGGCGGCGCGACCTGGAGGACGTCGTCCTCGAACACCTGCGGCAGGAGCGCGACGAGCGGGCGGAGGGGCGGTCGTGAGCTGGCTGGCCCGGCGCCAGTACCGGGCGCAGACGTGGTGCGCGCTGGCCCTGCTGGCGGTCGTCGGGGCGCTGTACGGCGCGACCGGGCCCCGGTTGGCGGGACTGTACGACTCCAGCGGCCTGCCGGGCTGCGCGCGGACGGGCGCGGGCTGCGAGCGGGCGCAGTCGGCGTTCGCGGCGGCGGTGGGCGCGGACGGCCTGCTGACCGGGCTGTTCCACCTGGGGGTGGTGCTGCTGCTGGTGCTGCCCGCGGGGGTCGGGGTGTTCGCGGGGGTGCCGCTGGCGGCTCGCGACCTGGAGTCGGGGGCGTTCCGGCTGACGTGGACGCAGGGGGTGACGCGGACGCGCTGGCTGCTGGTGCGCCTGGCGCTGGTCGGTTCGGCGGTGGCGGTGGTGGCGGGGCTGCTGTCGCTGGCGGTGTCCCGGTGGGCGGCGCCGCTGGACCGGGCGGAGGCGCTGCCGGGTGCGGGCGACGGGGGGTTGCCGGGGCGGTTCGGGCCGCTGGTGTTCGCGGCGCGCGGGGTGGTGCCGGTGGGGTGGGCGCTGTTCGGGTTCGCGGTGGGGGTGGCGGCGGGGTTGCTGCTGCACCGGCAGGTCGCGGCGACGGCGGTGCTGCTGGGGGTGCTGGCGGCCGCGCAGGTGGCGGTGCCGCTGCTGGTGCGCCCGCACCTGGCGGCGCCCGTCCGGTCGGAGGGGGCGCTGGTGCTGGCGGAGGACCGGGGGATCGTCCGGATCGAGGGGAACCGGCTGTACCCGTCGACGCCGGTGTCGCTGCCGGGGGCGTGGGTGCTGTCGGTGACGGCGCTGGACGCGGCCGGGCGGGCGTTCGCCGGGCCGGTGCCGGAGGTGTGCCGTCCGGAGGCGGGGTCGGTCGGGGCCTGCCGGGAGGCGATCAACGCACTGGGGCTGACGCAGCGCGTCGCGTACCAGCCGGCCCGCCGCTACTGGCCGTTCCAGTGGGCCGAGTCGGGGGCGCTGGTGCTGCTGGCCGGGGCGGTGGCGGCGGGCTGCGCGGTGCGGCTGCGGCGCGGCGTCACGGCGTGAGGGGGGTCACGGCGCGAGGGGGGCACGGTGCGAGGGCTCACGGCGTGAGGGGGGTCACGGTGTGACGGGCGTCAGCGGCCGGTCCAGCCGAACCAGGTGAAGTGGTCGAGCGGCCAGAGCACGGCGCTGGCCGGCCCGACCAGGTCGGCGACCGGGACGGAGCCGCCGTCCGGGCCGTCGCGGTGGTAGCGGGAGTCGGCGGAGTCGCTGCGGTGGTCGCCCTCGACCCAGACGTGGTTCGCGGGGACGGTGACCGGGCCGAAGTCGATGCCGGAGCAGGAGTCGTCGCCGGGGTGCAGGTAGGGCTCGGCGACGGCCTTGCCGTCGACGGTGAGCGTGCTGCCCTGGCAGGCGACGGTCTGGCCGCCGACCGCGATGACCCGCTTGACCAGGTAGTCGTCCCCGGGCGGCAGCAGGCCGACGGCGCTGAGGCCGGAGTGGACGGTGCGGGTGAAGGCGTTGCCGCTCTGCGGGGCGGGCGGCAGCCAGCCGCCCGGGTCCTTGAACACCACGGGCTCGCCGGGTTCGGGCTTCCAACCGGTGAGGGTGGCCAGCTTGTTGACCGCGACCCGGTCACCGACCCGGAGGGTGTTCTCCATCGAGCCGGACGGGATGGAGAACATCTGGAACAGGCAGGTCTTGATCAGCACGGCGACGAGCAGGCCGATCACGATCATCACGGGCAGTTCCACGTACCAGGGCCGCCGCCTGCGCGGACGTCGTTCCTGGGTGGGTTCCTCGGTCACCGCCACCGACACCGACACCGCCTCCTTGGCAAGGACAGCACGCTAACCCGAGCCGGTGGCAGCGCGAAATCCGGTCCTTACCCGGACCAGACAACCCGGGCGGTCCTCAGGCTTCCTTGGCGATGGCCTCGTGGTGCCTGATCACCTCGGCGATGATGAAGTTGAGGAACTTCTCGGCGAACACCGGGTCGAGGTTGGCGCTGAGGGCGAGTTCGCGCAGGCGGCTGATCTGGCGGCGCTCGCGGGCCGGGTCGGCGGGGGGCAGCTGGTGCTCGGCCTTGAGCCGGCCGACCTGCTGGGTGGCCTTGAAGCGCTCGGCGAGCATGTGGACGACGGCGGCGTCGATGTTGTCGATGGACTCGCGCAGGCGGGTCAGCTCGGCCCGCACGGCGTCGTCGATCCCCGCCGGGGAGGGGGTGGGCTGGTCCGTCATGTGGGATGGCTCCGATGCGGGGTTACGGGTGGTCGCTCGGGCGTGGCGAACGGCCAATCTAACAGGGCGGGCTGGTCGCGTTCGCGCTGATTACCGGCCTGTTCCGGCATGTGGGACGGCGTCCGGACGGGCGTGCGGCCGGTGCGCGGACGGGCGCACGGGCCGGTGTGCGGACGGCGCACGGGCGGGCGTGCGGACGGGCGTGCGGGCCGCTGTGCGCAGCGGTCCGGCCCGGAGCGCCGCGCGCCGCGCGGCGTTCGCCCACCGGCGCGCGGCGCGGGCCGTAGGCTGGGCGGGCCGGGGCCGGAAGTCCGGCCGCCGGTACAGCAGTTCGACCGCTGTCCGCTTCTCATGGGAGGTACCTGATCGTGGCGACGACCCGCACCGCGCACACCGAGTGGGAGGGCAACCTGCTCGACGGCAAGGGCCTGGTGACCCTCGACTCCTCGGGCGTCGGCGAGTTCCCGGTGTCCTGGCCGTCCCGGGCCGAGGCGGCGAACGGCAAGACCAGCCCGGAGGAGCTGATCGCGGCCGCGCACTCGTCCTGCTTCTCGATGGCGCTCTCGCACGGCCTGGCCGGCGCCGGCACCCCGCCCACCAAGCTGGAGACCAAGGCGGACGTGACCTTCCAGCCGGGCACCGGCATCACCGGCATCCACCTGACCGTGGTCGGGACGGTGCCGGGCCTGGACGAGGCCGGTTTCGTGAAGGCCGCCGAGGACGCGAAGGCGAACTGCCCGGTGAGCCAGGCGCTGTCCGGCACCACCATCACGCTGTCGGCGAGCCTGGCCTGACCCGGTCGGCCCACCAGCCCTGAGCGCACGGCCGGTGACCGTGCGTCAACGGCGGTGCGCTCCCCCGGTGGTCGCCCGCGCGGCGCCCACCGGGGGCTCCGTCGTCCGCCCCGGGGCCGCCGTCCCATCCTTCGGTCGGCTTCCGCGCGAATTCGCACAGAATGTAACGGGCATATCGGGGTGATCGTCACCAATCACCCTGGCGGCGGTCGCGGACAGTTACACCTGCGGCCTATGATCGGCGGACGTGGCCCGAGGCCGCCGACTGCTCCCCTGCCACCGGCCGGGGCCGCCGAGCGGGTGCCGGGCCGCCTGGCCGGTCGCCGTCCGTGAGGGGCGCCCGGTGCGACCAGTGGCAGCAGCGGACGGGAGCGTACCGTGCCGGGCCGGAACCTCGGGACCGACGCACACCACCATCGGGGTGGGTGGCCCGAAGCGCCGCGCCCGGGATCCGGAGCCGGAGCCGCCCCGTGCGCCGCCTGCGGCGCCCCGCCGGACACCGAGGCCGAGCGGCTGGCCGCCGCCCTGCGGGCCAGCGAGTCCCGGTTCCGGGCCGCGTTCTCCGACGCCGGGATCGGCATGGCGCTGATCGGCTCCGACGACCTGGTGATCGAGGGCAATCCGGCGTTCGCGGCGATGCTGGGCCGCGAGGTGGCCGAGCTCCCGGGCATGCACATCCACCGGATCATCGACCCGGAGGAGCCGTCCCGCCGCCGCTACCGCGAGCTGGTGCGCGGCGAGCGCGACCGGATGCGGGCCGAGAAGCGGCTCAAGCACCGCGGCGGGCGGGAGGTCTGGGGCCGGGTCACCGTCTCGCTGATCCGCGACGGCGCCGGCGACCCCTACTACACGCTGGTGATGGTCGAGGACATCACCGAGCGGCGGCAGCTCGGCGACCGGCTCGCCTACCAGGCCACCCACGACCCGCTGACCAGGCTGCCCAACCGGACGCTGTTCTACGAGCGGCTGGAGGCCGCGTTCAAGCCGGACGGCCAGGACGGCCCGGCGCCGGAGGGCGGGCACCGGATCGGGCTCTGCTACGTCGACCTGGACGGCTTCGCGGCCATCAACGAGACCCTCGGCCACCACGTCGGCGACCAGCTGCTGGTGGCCGTCGCCGCCCGGCTGGAGCACCGCTTCGCCCGCGAGCGGCGGCAGTTGGTGGCCCGGCTGGGCGGCGACGAGTTCGCCGTGCTGGTCACCGGCAGCACCGGGCGCCAGGAGCTGACCGGGCTGGCCGCCGCCCTGATGGACGTCCTGGAGCGGCCCTTCGAGGTGGCCGGGCACCGGCTGACCGTCACCGCCTCGATCGGCGTGGTGGAGCGCCCGGTGCTCGGCTCCACGCCCACCGACCTGGTCCGCGACGCCGACTCCACGCTGTACTGGTCGAAGTCCGACGGCCGCGCCCGCTGGACGCTGTACGACCGCGACCGGGGCGCCGACCAGCTGGCCCGGCACGAGCTGGCCACCGCGCTGCGCCCGGCCGTGGAGCGCGGCGAGTTCACCGTCGAGTACCAGCCGCTGGTGGGCCTGGCCGACGGCGCGGTGCGCGGCGCGGAGGCGCTGGTGCGCTGGCGGCACCCCCGGTACGGGCTGCTGCCGCCGGGCCGGTTCATCCCGCTCGCCGAGGAGTCCGGGGCGATCGTCCAGCTGGGCAAGTGGGTGCTGGAGGAGTCCTGCCGGCAGGCCCGGCGGTGGCTGGAGGAGTTCCCCGAACAGCCGGTGCTGGTCAGCGTGAACCTGGCGCCGCGCCAGATCTGGGACTCCGACGTGGTCGCCGACGTCGCGGACGTGCTGGCGCGCACCGGGCTGCCCGCCCGCCTGCTCCAGTTGGAGATCACCGAGAGCGCGCTGCTCGGTCCGGGCGGCCGCCCGCTGCAAGCCCTGCAGGCGCTCGCCGACACGGGCGTGCGGATCGCCATCGACGACTTCGGCACCGGCTACTCCAACCTGGCCTACCTGTCCCGGCTGCCGGTGCACGCGCTCAAGCTGGACGCCACCTTCATCGAGGCGTTCCGCGAGTCCGCGCCCGGCGCGGACGGCCGACGCCGGGCCGCCGACGAGCAGATCGTCGGCGCGATGGTGCAGTTGGCGCACGCCCTGGGCCTGACCGTCACCGCCGAGGGCATCGAGAACGCCGCCCAGGCCGAGCGGCTGCGGCAGACCGGCTGCGACACCGCCCAGGGCTGGTACTACGCCCGCCCTGGCGGTCCCGAGGTGATCGCCGGAATACTCCGTGGTCGACCGCGGCGGTAGTGCCGCGGCTTTCCGGTGCGGAGGGGACCAGGGCCGATGGAACGCGTGAACGCGGTGCTCGACGGGGCGAGCGTGCTGTCCGAGACCTCGATGTCGGGCGGCCTGTACAACGCCGCCCGGCTGCTCGAACTGTCCGACGGGCGGCGGCTGGTGCTCAAGTGCGCGCCCCCGCCCGGCACGCCCGGCCTGGCGCACGAGCGCGGGCTGCTGGGCACCGAGCGGCTGTTCCACGCGCTGGCCGCCGGCGCCGGGCTGACCGTCCCCGAGGTGCTGCACCACGATCCGGACGGGGACGCCGGCACCCGCGAGTGGCTGCTGCTCGGCTACGTGGAGGGCACCACCTGGGACAGCCTGCGCGAGCGGCTCACCGACGCCGACCGGGCCGGGCTGCGCCGCACGCTGGGCGCCTGGGCGGCCGGGGTGGCTCGGGCCACCGGGGAGCGCTACGGCTACCCGCAGCCCGAGCCGGGCCTGTCGGCCGACAGCTGGCCGGCCGCGTTCGCCGCGATGCTCGGCGCGCTGCTCGCCGACGCCGACCGCTACGGCGTCCGCCTGCCCGCCCCCGCCGAGGAGTTGCGCGCCCTGCCGGAGCGCTTCGGGGCCGCCCTGGCCGAGGTCCGCCGCCCGGCCCTGGTGCACTTCGACGCCTGGGAGGGCAACCTGCTGCTCACCCCCGGCCCGGACGGCGGCTGGGAGCTGACCGGCGTGATCGACGGCGAACGGGCCTTCTTCGGCGACCCGCTGGCCGAACTCGTCGGCCTGGACCCGCTGGGCGCCGCCGAGGACGACACCGACTTCGTCGCCGGCTACCGCTCGGTCGACCCCGCCTTCGCGGTGGACGACGCCGGGCGGACCCGGCTCGCGCTCTACCGGATCTACCTGGCGCTGATCATGCGGGTCGAAGCCGTGCCCCGGGCGTACACCGGCGACTTCGCCGCCTGGGTGGAGACCTGGTCGGCGGAGCGGGTGACCGAGCAGCTGGCGGCGCTGGCGGCGCTCAGCCGGTGAGCCCGTACGCCTCGGCGATCATCCGGTAGGAGGCCAGCCGGTTCTCGTGCCCGTGGATGTGCGAGGTGACCATCAGCTCGTCCGCCCCGGTGCGCCGCCGCAGCGCCTCCAGGCCCTCGGCGACCTCCGCCGGGGTGCCGAGCACCACGTTCGCCAGCCAGGAGTCGAGGAAGTCCTCCTCGGCGGGGGTGCAGGGGTACGCGGCGGCCTCCTCCGGCGTCGGGATCGGCCCCGGCCGGCCCTGCCGCAGCCGCAGCATGCCCAGGGCCGCCGACCGGGCCAGCCACAGCGCCCGCTCCCGGCTCTCGGCGGCCACCGCGCTGACCCCGATCAGCGCGTACGGCTCCTCCAGCACCTCGGACGGGGTGAAGCCGTCCCGGTACAGGTCGAGCGCGGGGACGGTGTTGGCGGCGCTGAAGTGGTGCGCGAACGCGAACGGGTACCCGAGCCGGGCGGCCAGCTGGGCGCTGAACCCGGAGGAGCCGAGCAGCCACAGCGGCGGGCGGGAGGCCGAGCGCGGCACCGCCTCCAGCCGGGCGTACGGGTGGCCGGGCGGGAAGTCGCCGTCCAGGAAGTGCCGCAGCTCGGCGAGCTGCCGCGGGAAGTCCTCCGCGCCGTCGGCCAGGCCGCGGCGCAGCGCCCGGGCGGTGGCCTGGTCGGTGCCGGGGGCGCGGCCCAGGCCCAGGTCGATCCGGCCCGGGTGCAGGGCCTCCAGCAGGCCGAACTGCTCGGCGATCGCCAGCGGGGCGTGGTTGGGCAGCATCACGCCGCCGGAGCCCAGCCGCAGCGTCGTGGTGTGGGCGCCGAGGTGGGCGAGCAGGACGGCGGGCACCGAGGAGGCGACGCCGGGCATGCCGTGGTGCTCGGCCACCCAGAAGCGGTGGTAGCCCCAGCCCTCGGCGGCGCGGGCCAGTTCGGTGGTCGCGGCGAGCGCCTCGCCCGCGGTGTGGCCGGTGCCGACGGTCGCCAGGTCCAGGATGGACAGCGGGGCGGGGGCGCGGCCCGCGGCCCGGCCGCGGATCCGGTCCGCGGCGGGGGCCGGGGCGGTTTCGGGGGCGGTCGGCTCCGGTGCGGTGCTCATGCGGTGCGTCCTCCTGCTGCCCGGCCGGGTGCCGGGCGTCCGTGGGAGCACAACCCCCGCGCCGCCCGGCCTGTTCCCGCCCGGTCGGCCTGTTCCCGCCGCCCGGCCTGTTCCCGTCCGCCCGGCCGTCCGCCCGGCCGTCCGTCCGCCGGTCCGTCCGCCGGTCCGTCCGCCGGTCCGTCAGCAGGCCACGCTGCGTGGCGACTTCACGCCACAGCGAGAAGTCGCCAGGTCCGGTGCTCGAACCGGGGCCGGGGATGGGGCACTCTGGTGATCGGCGCGGAACACGTACCGGCTCCGCGCACCAGCGACAGATCGGCGGGCTCGACCAGCGTCGTTCGATCCCACGAGCCCCCGGAGCAGCACCCCGCTCCGGGGGCTCTCGCCGTGCCCGGCGCCGTGTGCGGTATGCCACACGGGGGTGCTTCATGCCATGAACTTTGCCCGCGCTAGCGTTGTCCCCCGTTGCAGCTGCTCTCCCCCGGGCGCGCTGGAGGGAGAGACACCGTGGATCCGAACGCCGTCATCGCACCGGTCTGGTACTGCGCGCTGGCGCTGGCCGCCGTCCTCGGTGACGCCTTCCTGCCGTTCCTGCCCAGCGGGACGCTGGTGATCCTGGCCGTGCTGAAGACCGGGGAGGTCGGCGGCTCGCCGCTGCTGCTCGCCGCCGGGGTCGCCGTCGCCTCCTTCCTCGGCGACCTGCTGCTGCTCAACCTGGCCCGGCGCGGCGCGCCCGCGGTGAACCGCGGGCTGGCCCGGCGCCCCCGGCTGGCCGCGAGCGTCGACCGGGTGCAGCGGGCGCTCACCGGCCGCACCACCAGCCGGGCCGCCGCGGCGATCGTGATCATCGCCCGCTTCGTCCCGGCCGGGCGGACGGTGCTGGACGTGGCGGTCGGCCACTCCGCGAACCACCGGCCGTGGACCTTCCTGCGCTGGTCGGCGGTGGCCGCCGTGGTCTGGGCGGCGTACATCGTCTCCCTGGGCTGGCTCAACCAGCACTGGTTCGACACCGCCTGGCTGAGCCTGGCCATCTCCTGCCTGGCCGCCACCGCGATCAGCTCGGCCGTGGTCCAGCTCGTCCGGCGGCGGCGCCGGCTGGCCGTGCTGGTGGAGAGCGAGTAGCGGCCGCACCCGCGACCTCGGCGTTCTCTGTCTCAGGACGGCAACAGGACGCCCTCCCCGGGAGCCGTCCGAAGCTTTACCGCGTGATGACCCGTTGAGGGCGGACGGCGTTGGACCGGCCACCCCCGGCGTGCCATCCTTGCGGTGGCGATACCGTCAAATTGTCCGATTTTGCCAGAAGTTGACCTCCGGGACCGCGCGTCGGCCTCCGGAGTTCCTTCTGTATCGCGCCCACCGTGGCAGGGGAGACCATGAGCACCATCTCGCGCAGGACAGTGCTGACCGCCACCGCGGCCACGGCGGCCCTCGGCGCCGTCGCGGCCTGCTCCAGCGGGGGCGGCTCCGCGAACCGGCCCGGATCCGACGCCAAGTCCGCGACCGGCGGCACCGGCTCCTCGCAGCCCCCGGTCAAGGCCACCCCGCTCGGCGACGGCTCCACCGCCGACACCGGCACCCAGCCGCACCAGCCCGCCGCCGAGAAGCTCAAGCCCGGCGAGACCCCGCCGCAGTTCGTGGTCTTCTCCTGGGACGGCGCCGGCGCCACCGACGACGGCCAGTTCAGCCGCTTCCTCAAGCTCGCCGACGAGTACAAGGCGAGCATGACCTTCTTCCTCTCCGGCATCTACACCCTGCCGAAGGAGAAGTCCTCCCTCTACCACCCGCCGCAGCACCCGGCCGGCGCCTCGGACATCCCCTTCCTGTCCGACAACGCCGTCCGCAACACCATCAAGCTGATCAGCCAGGCGTGGCTGTCCGGCCACGAGATCGGCACCCACTTCAACGGGCACTTCTGCTCCACCCGCTCCGACCACAACGGCGTCAACAAGTGGAGCCCCGAGGACTGGGAGAGCGAGATCCAGCAGGCGGTCTCCTTCGTCACCGAGTGGCGCACCAACACCGGCTTCACCGACGTCGACCCGCTGCCCTTCGACTACAAGAAGGAACTGATCGGCGGCCGCACCCCCTGCCTGGAGGGCCAGAAGGCGCTGCTGCCGACCGCCGCCAAGCTCGGCTGGAAGTACGACGCCAGCTCACCCGGCGGCCTGCAGATCTGGCCGCAGAAGGTCCAGGACGGCAAGATCTGGGACTTCCCGCTCCAGGGCATCCCCTTCCCCGGCCACACCTTCCAGGTCCTCTCGATGGACTACAACATCCTCGCCAACCAGTCCGGCGGCTCCACCAAGGGCGACCCCGGCAAGTACGGCCAGTGGCGCGACCAGGCCCGGGACGCGTACCTGGCCGGCTTCAACCGCGCCTACACCACCAACCGGGCGCCGTTCTTCGTCGGCAACCACTTCGAGCAGTGGAACGGCGGCATCTACATGGACGCCGTCGAGGAGACCCTCAAGCAGATCGCCGGCAAGCCCGACGTCCGCCTGGTCTCCTTCAAGCAGCTGGTCGACTGGCTGGAGGCCCAGGACCAGTCCACCCTCCGCAAACTCCGCACCCTCAACGTCGGCCAGGCCCCGGCGGGCGGCTGGCAGACCTTCCTGGGCGCGTAGGGAGCACCGCCAGGGGTTCGGGAAGAACGGCGAGAGGCGAAACCAGGGGCTCGGGGAACGGCGAGCCCGGGTCTGCTGACGGTTCACTGCCGTTGCGCGCATCTGCTTCTGGTTCTGTCACAGACACGCAGCAGCACGAACACTTCGATGGGCTCCGGCCGCCAGCAGCACGGACCCGCCGTTCCCCGGGCCCCTGGTGGTGCATGCTCGTCTGCCGACAGTTCCCCGGGCCCCTGTCGGTGCTTCTCTCAGACGAGTGCCGCCGCCAGGCTCTCCGACCAGATGATCGAGTAGTGGTTGGTGCCCGGCACCTTCTCGGCCGGCAGCCCGACCTTCGCCGCCGTCAGCCGTTCGGTGTCGTAGAGGGCCTGCGGTTCGTCCAGCAGGCCGCGTTCGGCGTACAGGAAGCGGGTGGGGACGGTCAGGCGGTGGATCGCGTCGGCGGCCTCCCGGTCGAGGAGGACCTGGGTGCCGTCGGTGGTGATCGCCTCGTGGACGCAGGAGGAGACCAGTTCGGGGGCCTCGCCGATCAGGTCGCGCTGGGTGTAGGCGTCGAGTTCGGCGGTCCACGGGTCGAACGCGGGGTGGGCCCGCCAGAACTCGCGGTACGCCTCGCGGCTGGCGAAGGTCATCGAGAGCCGGGCCAGCGCGGGGCCGAGGACGGCGGCCAGCGCGTCCTGTTCGCCGACGCCGGGCGGCAGCGGGAAGGTGACGGCGCCGTCGACCAGGGTGAGCGCGGCGACCAGTGCGGGGTGCCGGGTCGCGGTGAGGGCGGCGACCCAGGCGCCCATGGAGTGGCCGACCAGCCGGACCGGGCCCGCGTCGAGGGCGGTGATCAGTGCGGCGGTGTCCTCGGCGTGCCGGGCCAGGCCCCAGGGGCCGGGGAGGTCGCGGCTGGCGGCGCGCCCGCGCAGGTCGGGGGCGTAGAGCGCGACCTTGCCGTCGAGCAGCCGGGCCAGCGCGGCCCAGGCGAGCGCGTTGGCGGTGATGCCGTGGACGGCGACGACCACGGGCGCGTCGGGGGTGGTCGCGGGCCAGTGCAGAACGGCGAGTTCGCCGCCGTCCACGGGCACGGTCAGGGTGTGGGGCCGGGAGCTGGTCATGCGGCGCCTTCCGGTGCGGCGGTGACGGGGAGCGCGGTCCGGGGGCGGCGGCCGGGGCGCAGGCGGGCGGGGAGCTTGGCGAGGCCGCCGGGCAGCAGGTAGACCACGGCGACGAAGAGCGTACCGAGCAGGAACAGCGGTTGGGAGAGCGGGACCCGCAGTGCGGCGGGCAGTTCGGCGATGGCCTCGGAGTTGGCGAGGTCGCCGAGCCGGTGCGCGGCCCAGGTGTAGAGGACGCCGCCGAGCAGCGGGCCCCAGCGGGTGCCGGAGCCGCCGAGGACGACCATCACCAGCAGGGCGAGCGTCGCGTCGGAGCCGGCCGCCTGCGGGGTGGCGCCGCCGGTGAGCAGCAGGTAGACCACGCCGCCGGCGCCGGCCAGCGCGCCGGAGACGGTGAACGCGACGAGCTTGAAGCCGTACGGGCGCAGGCCCAGGACCTCGACGCGGCGTTCGTTCTCCCGGATGCCGGCCCAGATCCGGCCGGTGGGCGAGGAGACCGTCCAGTGGACGACGGCGAGGACCAGGACGAGGTAGGCGAGGGCGATCCAGTACAGGTTGGCGGTGTTCTGGATGCCGATCAGCGCGTCGGGCAGGTGCTCGGCGGGGGCGGAGCGGCCCTCCTCGCCGCCGGTGTATCCGCCGGGGTTGCGCTGCACCAGGATGGCGCCGGCCTGGGCGAAGGCGAGGGTGACCATGGAGAAGCCGATGCCGGTGACCCGCAGCGAGACGGCGCCGAGGGCGAGGGCCAGGACGGCGGAGCAGGCGAGGCCGAACAGGGCGGCGGGCAGCAGGTCGAGGCCGAACTCCAGCATGGCCAGGTCGGTGGTGTACAGGCCGGTGGCGAAGTACAGGGCGTGGCCGAAGGAGAGCAGTCCGGTGCGGCCGAGCAGCAGGTCGTAGCCGGTGGCGAGGCCGCCGTAGAGCAGGCACAGGGCGATCAGTTGCAGGCTGCCGGGGCTGCCGAGCGGGCCGTCGAGCAGGCCGGGCAGCGGGAGGGTGCTGTACGGCGCGGCGAACAGGACGAGCAGCAGGGCCAGCGGCCACCAGCGCTTGAGGTGGGTGGTCACGCGAGTCTCCCGGTGAGTCCGCGGGGCTTGACGAGCAGGAGGACGGCGAGCAGGACGACGACGGAGAGGTCGCCGAGGCCGGCCGCTGTGTAGTAGTTGGCGAACTGCTGGACGAGGCCGACGCCGACCGAGGCGACGGCGGCGCCGGTGACCGAGCCCATGCCGCCCATCACGACGACCACGAAGGCGAAGATCAGCAGGCCGGTGCCCTGGGAGGGGTTGACCGAGCCGAAGTACAGCCCGGCCAGCGCCCCGCCGAGCGAGGCGGCGGCGCCGCCGATCGCGAAGACCAGGGTGAACGCCCTGCGCACGTCGATGCCCAGCGCGGTGACCATCGCCCGGTCCTCGACGCCGGCCCGGACGATCAGGCCGTAGCGGGTGCGGGCCAGGAACAGCCGCAGCAGCACCAGGACGACCAGGGCGGCGGCCATCAGCACGAAGCGGTTGACCGGCACGGTGGCGCCGAGCAGGTCGACGGTGCCGGCCAGTGCGGCGGGCTGCGGGAAGGGGCGGGCGTCGGAGCCCCAGATGCCCATGATCAGGGCGGGCAGGGCCAGGCCGACGCCGACGGTGGCCAGGATCTGGTCCCGGGGGCGGGCGTAGAGCGGGCGGATCAGGGCGAGTTCGAGCAGGACGGAGGCGGCGGTGCCCACCACCGTGCCGAACGGGACGGCCAGCCAGAAGCCCATGCCGCCGTCGGTGGCGGCCCACCAGGCGGCGTAGGCGCCGATGGAGAGCAGCGCGCCGTGGGCGAAGTTGAGGACGTCCATCAGGCCGAAGATCAGCGACAGGCCGGAGGCGACCAGGAAGTACAGCGCACCCAGCCCCAGCCCGGTGCAGGTGAGCAGGACGACGGTGTTCAACGGTGCTTCGCCTCCGGAGCGGGTCGGTGGGTGCCCACGCCCAGCAGGCGGCGGGCGGCTTCCTCGTCGGCGAGCAGTTCGCCGGTGTCGCCCCGGTGGGCGGTGCGCCCGTCGGCGAGGACGGCGCAGTGCCCGGCGATCCGGCGCACCAGGGCGAGGTTCTGCTCGACCAGCAGGACGGGGACGGACTCGGCGGCGCGGGCCAGGACGTCGGCGACCTCGGTGACGATCCTGGGGGCGAGGCCCTTGGTGGGCTCGTCGGCGATGATCAGCCGGTTGCCGTTCAGCAGGGTGCGGGCGATGGCGACCATCTGCTGCTGTCCGCCCGACAGCGTCCCGGCGGCCTGCCGGTGGCGCTGCTTGAGCTCGGGGAACAGCTCGTGGACGAGGTCGTAGGCGGGGTGGGCGTCGCGCTCGGCCAGCCGCAGGTTCTCCGCGACGCTCAGGTGCGCGAAGACGCCGCGGTCCTCGGGGGCGTAGCCGATGCCCCGGCGCACCACCTGGTGGGTGGGCAGCCGGCCGATGTCGGCGCCGTCGAAGGTGATCGTCCCGGTGCGCGGCACCAGGCCCATGACCGCCTTGACGGTGGTGGTCTTGCCCGCGCCGTTGCGCCCCAGCAGGGCGGTGACGCCGGTGGCGGCGACGTCCAGGTCGACCCCGTGCAGGATGTGCAGGCCGTCGACCACCACCCGCAGGTCACGGACCGTCAGCAGGTTCACAGCGCCTCCCCGAGGTAGGCCCCCTGCACGGTGGCGTCGGCCATCACCGCGTCGGGGGAGTCGATTGCCAGCAGGGTGCCGTGGTGCATCACGGCGAGCCGGTCGGCCAGGCCCAGCAGCACGTCCATGTGGTGCTCGACCATCAGCACGGTGCGGCCCTGCTCCCGGTGCACCGAGCGGATCAGCTCCACCAGGGCGGGCACCTCCTCGGCGCTGACCCCGGCCATCGGCTCGTCCAGCAGGATCAGCCTGGGCTCGCCCACCAGCAGCACCGCCAGTTCCAACTTCCGCTTGCCGCCGTGCGACAGCGACCCGGCGAGGTCCTCCGCGCGGTCGGCCAGGCCGGTGCGCTCCAGGGTCTCCTCGACCTGCTGCCGGTAGCGGCCGGCCCGGCGCCAGATCCGGTACGAGGCGCCCGGCCCGGCCGCGGCCTGCGCGGCCAGCCGCACGTGCTCGGCCACCGTCAGTCCCGGCCACAGCGAGGAGGTCTGGAAGGTGCGGCCCACGCCCAGCCGGGCCCGGGCGGGCACCGGCAGCGCGGTGATGTCCGCGCCGTCCAGGTACAGCGCGCCCTGCGTGGCGGGGTGGATGCCGGAGACCAGGTTGAACAGGGAGGTCTTGCCCGCCCCGTTCGGGCCGATGAACGCCACGAACTCGCCCTCGGCGACCTCGAGGCTGACGTCCTGCACGATCGGGACGCCGCGCACCGACCAGCCGAGGCCGTCCAGCCGCAGCACCGGGACAGGGGTGGCCATGCCGCTCAGCCCGCCATCTTCACGACCGGCGGGGCGACCAGCTCCGCGTCCAGGATCTTCTCGGCGGTGGGCCTGGCGGCGGCGCCGGTGCCGGTCAGCTTGACCTGGAACATCGGCTGGAGCAGCGCGTGGTCCTCGGCCCGGACGGTCAGCCGGCCCTTGACGCCGTCGAAGCTCCAGCCCTCCAGGGCCTTGACCAGCGCGTCGGTGTCGGCGTCGGAGCCCTTGTTCGCCTCCAGCGCGTGCACCACCATCTGGGCGGCCGTGAAGCCGTCGGGGGTGAACAGGTCGGGCTTGGAGCCGGCCTTGGTGACGGCGTCGGTCATCGCCAGTTCGGCCTCGGTGCCGCCGGCCGCGCCCGCGAAGTAGTGGTTCAGGAAGTCGATCTTCTCGGCGGCCGGGCCGAACAGCGGGTAGGAGGCGGCCACGTCCAGGCCGGTGACCACCTTGGTCGCCGAGAACACGTCCTGCTGGTTGAGCGAGGTCCACAGCGCCGAGGCCGTGTCGCCCGCCCAGGCGACATACAGCAGGTCCGGCTTGGCGGCCTTCGCCTGGGTCGCGAACGGCGTCAGGTCGGTCGCCGACGGCGGCGCCAGCACCGCGTCCACGCTCGCGCCCCCGCCGCCGAGCACCTCCTTCACCGCGGCCACGTTGGCCTGCCCGAACGCGTTGTCCTGGGCCAGCACGGTGACCTTCTTGCCCTTGGCGTCGCCGATGAACGAGGCGGCGGCCCTGGTGTCCTGGTACGACTGCCGCCCGGAGCGGAAGGTGTACTTGTTCAGGCCGGTGACCTTGTCCGCCGCCGCCGGGCCCGAGATGAACAGCACCTTGTTCTGCGCGGCGATCGGCCCGACCTGCAGCGCCACGCCGGACGCGGTGGAGCCCGCCAGGATCCGCACGTTCTTGCCGATCAGGTCCTTGGCCGCCGAGACCGCCTTCGCCGGGTCGCCCGCGTCGTCCTGCTCGGTGACCTCCACCGGGTGCCCGTCCACCGCGCCGGTGCCCTTGGTCGCGTACGCCAGGCCCGCCTTGAAGCCCTCCAGGTACTGCTTGCCGTACGCGGCCAGCGGGCCCGTCTTCGAGTACACCAGGCCGACCTTGACCGGGCTCTTGCCGTCCCCGCCCCCGGCCTCGGTCGAGGTGCCCGCGGTACCGGCCTTCGCGCAGCCGGCGGCGAGCAGCACGCAGGCGGCCAGCGCGGCGAGCCTGCGGACGGGGCGTCTGTGGGTGGCGTCCGTGACTGGCATGGTGGGGGGCTCCTGACGTTCCGGTGCTGGTGGGATGCCGGAACCGTAGGGGCGCGCTCCCCGCGACGACATGTGACGGGGACACGCATCGTCCGCCCGTGCTGTGTGGCGAACCTCCATGTCGGGGCGGCGCGCGGCCGGGAGTGTGCGGCGGGCCCATGGAGCGGGCGCGCCCCGTGGTGCCGCCCGCCATGGCCGGCCCGCGCGGGAACGCCCGGCCGGGAGACCCCGGCCGGGCGTTCTGGTCGTGCTCCTCGCGGCCCCGTCGGGCCTCCCGGTGCGCCGGGTCAGCCCTTGATGTTCGGGATCTGCCAGTCGACCGGCTTCTGGCCGAAGCCCTCGAGCGCCTCGTTGATCTGCGAGAACGGCTTGCTGCCGAGGAACAGCTTCGCGGACAGCGGCGAGGGGTGCGCGCCCTGCACCACCACGTGCCGCTCGGTGTCGATCAGCGGCAGCTTCTTCTTCGCGTAGCCGCCCCAGAGCACGAACACGCAGGGCTCCTCGCGGGCGCTGACCGCCTTGATCACCGCGTCGGTGAACTTCTCCCAGCCCTTGTTCTTGTGCGAGTTGGCCACGTGCGCCCGCACCGTGAGCACCGCGTTGAGCAGCAGCACGCCCTGCTCGGCCCACGGCATCAGGTACCCGTTGTCGGGCGGCAGGAAGGCGCCGGTCTCCGGGTCCTTGAACAGGCCGAGGTCGGTGCTGAGCTCCTTGTAGATGTTGCGCAGCGACGGCGGGGTCTTCACGCCCGGCAGCACCGAGAAGCTCATGCCGTGCGCCTGGCCGTTGTCGTGGTACGGGTCCTGGCCGAGGATCAGCACCTTGACGTCCTGGTACGGCGTCGCCTCCAGCGCCGAGAACTCCTGCCCGGCGGGCGGGAACACCTCGTGCTCGGCGCGCTCGGCGGCCAGGAACGCGGTCAGCTGCGCGTAGTAGGGCTTGCCGGTCTCCTCGGCGAGCACCTCCCGCCAGGACCCGGGCAGTTCCGGCGCGCCGCCCGCGGACGCCTCGGCCAGCTCCGTCACGTTGTACCTCCCACCGGCCGCGCCGCACGGCGGCCGCATCTCGCTCGTACCGTTGCGCGGGCCCGTCCCGGACCCGTCGCGGTGAACGCTACACAGTCGGGCCGACAGCCCGCCCCGCCCGTGGTCGGCGGGTACCCGGAGGACCCCTGCCGGGCGTCGTGGGGGGCCGCTATCTTTGACCCGGTGCCCCGGGCCCGGCGGCCCGCCCGGCGAGCCGCCCGGCGGGGCCGGAACGGAGCCGGCACGGGGCCGCGGGGGGAGCGGACGCCCGCTCCGCACGGAGGAAGGGGCGCGGCCGGCCGCGCCCCACGGGGGAAGGGGAACGACCATGCTCGAAGCGTCCACGGACGGGGGCGGCGGCGGCACGGCGGACAAGCCGGCCTACGACCCGATCACCGGCGGCATCGTGGAGGCCGTCCAACAGACCATGCGGGCCCTGGCGAGCCAGGTCGGCGCGAGTGCGGTCAAGGTCGAGATCGAGAGCCTGCAGACCTTCAAGTCCCGGGTCGACGGCATCCTCGCCACCCTCAACGGCTCCGCCGCGGGCCAGGGGACGATCTCCCAGCAGCAGTTGGCGCCCGGCCAGCTCGGCCGGAACTTCGGCCAGGCCGGCGACCTGATGACCGCCTACGCCACGGTGCACGGCAACCTGGAGCAGCTCTCCAGGACGCTGTCCCTGCAGATCGAGGCGATGAGCGCCAGCATCGACATGGCCGCCCGCGGCTACGACAACGCGGACGCCGAGCAGCAGCAGCGCTTCCACTCGATCCTCAACGAGGCGGGCTCCCAGGCCGGCCTGGCACCGGTCGGCGCCCAGTACGGCCGGACCGGCCAGCAGCCCGGCGTCCCGCTCGGCCAGAACATGCAGGGCTCGTACTGACCGCGCCGGCGTGCTGACGACGGTTCCGTTCAGATCACAACAGGGGGAAAACATGGTGCAACTGGTGGGCGGGTTCATGTACATGCCCCAACCGGGCGAGATCGGGCAGGCCAGCCACGAGGAACTGCTGGCCATGGTCCAGGAGGCGAACCCGTTCCCGGTGTCCGACGTGGGCCGCCAACTGTCGGCCGCCGCCGAGCAGTTGGACCGGATCAGCGAGGAACTGCACGCCCACATCAGCGGCCTCGACTGGGAGGGCACCGCCGCCGACAGCTTCAAGAGCTGGGGCGGCCAGGTCTCCCGCTCCACCATGGACCTGGCCTCGTACTCGCGGAACGCCGGCACCCACCTGACCTCCGCCGCCGACACCCTCAGCAACGTCAAGTACGGCCTGCCGCCGGTGCCGTCCGAGGACGTGGAGACGGTGCGCCGCTACTGGGCCCAGGACGACACCGGCGCGACCATCGGCGGCGCCGTCGTCGGCAGCGTGCTGATGCCCGGCGTCGGCACCGTGGTGGGCGGCTTCCTGGGCAGCAAGATGGCCGGGGCGTTCGACCCCGACTGGGTCACCGAGGAGCAGGCCACCGCCGCGTCCGAGCGGATCTACCAGGCGCACCAGGAGGCCATGGCGCAGATGGAGCGCCTGAGCCAGTCGTACGAGTACGCGACCACGCAGCTCAACTCGGCGCAGGTGCCGGTGTTCCCGCCCCCGCCGGGGGCGCAGCAGCACCTCGGGTCCGGCATTGACGGGCTGACGAACGTACCGGTCGACGGCGGTGGCGGCAGCACGGGCGGCGGCGGGGGCGGCGGCGGTTACACCGGCGGCGGCGGTGGTTACGGCGGTGGCGGTGGCGGCGGGGGCGGCGGTCTGACGCCCCGGCCGCCGGCCTGGACGGCGCCCACGCCGGTCCAGGGGCCGCCGCAGACCCCGTGGCCGGTCAGCGGCCCGATGCCGGTGCCGCCGCCGACCCGGTTCCCCGTCACGGACCCGGTGAACCCGGTGAACCCGGTGGTCCCGCCGCCGCTGAAGATCGACCACGTCGACCCGGCCCCGCCCGGCCAGGGCGGCGGCGGTTACACCGGTGGCGGTGGCGGTTACGGCGGGGGCGGCGGTGGTTACACCGGCGGCGGCGGGGGCACCGGCGGCAGCGGCCTCAGCGGCGGGGCCGGCCACCTCGGCGGTGGCGGCGGTTACGTGGGCGGCGGCGGCCTGGGCGGCGGCCTGGGCGGGAGCACCGGCGGCGGTACCGCCACCGGCGGCGGCCGCTCCGGCAGCACCGCCTCCGGCTCGGCGGGCACCGGCGCCCGGGGCACCGCGGGCACCTCGACGACGGGCGCCGGCAGCACCGGCCAGGCCGGCCGGTCGGGCGCCCCGGGCATGGGCGGCATGGGCGGCGGCATGGGCGGCGGTGGCGGTGCCCGCGGCGGGGCCGGCGGTTCGCGCGGCAGCGGGACGGTCGGCCGCGCGGGCGGCACCGTCGGCGGCAGCCGCACCCCCGGTGCGCGCGGCGAGTTCACCCCGGGCGGCACCGGCCTGCGCGGCCGGGCCGAGCGGGGCGCGGACGGCCGGGCCGGCGGCTCGTTCGGCGGCGGCCACGGCGCCGGTGGCGGCGCCAACCGGAAGGGCAAGGCCCAGGGCAACCGCCCGGACTACCTGACCGAGGACGAGAACACCTGGACGTCCGGGATGGGCCCGGTCAACCCGAACGTGATCGAGTGACGGTTCGTTCGATGGCCCGGCCGCGGGGGCGCGCGCTCCCCGGCCGGGCCGAACCGCGCGCCGGGAAGGCCCTGGCGGACGCGAGACAGGCACGGAGGAGAGCGTGATGCGGCGATTGGGCAGAGCCGGGCGGGGGCGGCGGCTGGCCGCCGCGGCGGCGGTCGGCGCCGTCCTGTGGGGCTGGTCGGCGGGGCCCGCGGCGGCGGTGAGCTCGATCCGCGCGCAGGAGTGGCACCTGGACGCCATGCACGCCGAGGAGATGTGGAAGGTCAGCACCGGCCAGGGCATCATCGTGGCCGTGGTCGACAGCGGGGTGCAGGGCGATGCCCCCGACCTGGCCGGGCAGCTGCTGCCCGGGGCCGACTTCAGCGGGCTGCCCGGCGGCCCGCAGTCCGACCCGGTCGGCCACGGCACCCACATGGCCAGCGACATCGCCGGCACCGGCAAGAACCTGAACGGCCAGGGAGCCTACGGCCTGGCGCCCGGCGTCAAGATCCTCCCGGTGAAGAACAGCATCAACAACATGGACCCCACGGCGACCACGGACCAGTACGTGGACCAGCTCTCCCGGGGCATCGTCTACGCGGCCGACAACGGCGCCAAGATCATCAACGTCTCCCAGGGCATCGACACCATCAGCCCGGCCCAGATCAACAAGTTCCAGGAGGCCGTCAACCACGCCATCGCCCGTGGCGCGCTGATCGTCTCCGCGGTCGGCAACGAGGGCAAGAAGGGCAACCCGCTGATCTTCCCGGCCGTCCTGCCCGGCGTCGTCACCGTCTCCGGCACCGACCGGGACGGGAAGTTCTGGGAGGAGTCGCAGCACAGCCAGCAGGTGCTGCTGGCCGCCCCGGCCGTCGAGATCTACGGCGCCTGCACCGGCCCGTCCGGGTACTGCAAGGGTGACGGCACCTCCGACTCCGCCGCGCTGGTCTCCGCCTCCGCCGCGCTGGTCTGGTCGGCGCACCCCGACTGGACGGCCAACCAGGTGCTGCGGGTGCTGATCAACACCGCGAGCGACCCGCAGCACCGCAGCGAGTACCTCGGCTACGGCGTGGTCCGGCCCCGGATCGCCCTGACCGACCCCGGCGACCCGGGCCCGGCGGACGTCAACCCGCTGCCCACCGTCGCCGTCTCGCCGTCCGCCTCCCCCGGTTCGGGCGCCGAGCCCGGCGCCCAGGACCCGAGCGGCGCGGCGA
>NZ_JBHUWH010000062.1:0-25356 GCF_042670125.1 Kitasatospora sp. NPDC057198
CTTCTCCCCGGCCCCCTCACCCACCGACCGGGCGGGAGGGGACCCGCGGGGCCGATCCGCGTCCGTCGGCTTCGACATCGACATCGACCGGCCGGTGCCGATCCACCGGATCCGCCGGATCTGCCGGATCCGCGAGGAGATCGACGCCGTCATCAGCGCGGTGGAGGCGGTCGGCCGGCGCTGCGCGGGCGTCGAGCCGTTCCTCGCCCCGACGGAGCCCGATGGAGCCCGCTGGAGCCCGCTGGAGGCCGTCGCCGTCCGGGCCCGAACTCTCCGCCCCTCCCCTCCCTCCCCTCCCCCCTCTCCTCCCCCGCTCCCGCTCCCGCCGCTCACTGCGGGAGCGCGCCCGGCCGGTAGTCGTACAGCCAGTCCGTGGACCGGGTGTACACCCGGGTGAACACCAGCGGCATCACCGCCTCCCGGACCAGGGAGGCCAGCGGGCCGGCGGTCTTGGCGTTCCGGTTGGCGGCCGCCGTACGGGCCAGCTTCCCGGCCCGGTCGGCGCGCTCGCGGTCGAAGGCGGCCAGCGCGGCGGGCCGGTCCGGCTCGGCGTGCAGGGCGCGGGCCAGGGCGATCGCGTCCTCCAGCGCCATGGACGCGCCCTGCCCGGCGCCCACCGGGTGCGCGGCGTCGCCGACCAGCACGCACCGTCCGTCCTGGCGGCGCGGCACCGGCGGCAGGACGTGGAACAGCGTCGCCGCGTCGATCCGCTCCGTCGCGCCGAGGATCCGCCGGGGCGCCGCCTCGGCCGCGAACACCTCGGCCAACTCCTCGGCGCCGAGCCTGATCTCGGCCGGTGCGACGGGGTCGGCGATCTGCGCGGACCACCACACGGTGCCGTCCGGTGCGGGCAGGTGCGCGAACGCCCCGCGCCGCCCGAAGGTCATGTTGAACGTCCGCCCGGGGCCGGCCTCCGGCACGCCGCGCGCGATGCCCGCGACGCCGTACAGCCCCGCGTACGCGGGCCGCGGCCCGGCCGGGTCGAGCATCCGCCGGACGGTCGAGCGCAGCCCGTCCGCGCCGACCACCAGGTCGGCCCCGGCCACCGCCTCGTCGGCCGGGCCGTCCGCCGCCCCCTCGCCCGGCGCGGCCAGCCGTTCGCCGACCACGATCCGCGCGCCGAGCCGGACCGCCTCGGCGCGCAGCGCCGCCACCAGGTCGGCCCGCATCAGCGTGACGCTGCGCAGCGGGTCGTCCGCCGAGCGGCCGCGCGGGACGTCGCCCAGCCGCTTGCCGCGCCCGGACCACATCAGCTGCCGGTCCACCTCGAAGCCCGCCGCCCGCACGGCCTCCAGGCAGCCCAGCGACTCCAGCGCCCGCAGGCCGTTGACGGCCAGGCTCAGGAACGCCCCGACCGGCCCCGCCGGGTCCGGGTACGCCTCGTACACCGTCACCTCGGCGCCGATCCGGCGCAGCGCGATCGCGCTCGCCGCACCGGCCACGCCCGCGCCGATCACTACGGCCCTCATGTGCCACCCCTCACTGAATCCTCGTTCAATGAATCCTTATTCACTGAACCGGCCGTCAGTATGATGTCCGCACGAGCAGTGGGTCAAGGCCCGACCGGAACGGGCCGGGGCGGGACGGAACCAGGGACGAGGGAGGCCGGACGCGATGAGCGTGCGCAGGGCGCAGGCGGCGGAGACCAGGGCGGCACTGCTGGAGGCCGCCCGGCAGCAGTTCGTCGAACGCGGCTACCTCAACACCAAGATCACCGACATCACCGCGGCCGCCGGCCGGGCCACCGGCTCGTTCTACGCGCACTTCGCCGACAAGGACGAACTGCTGCGGGCCCTGCTCGAGGACGTCCGCGCCCAGGCCCGCGAACAGGTGGTCGCCGAGGTCCACCCGCGCGACCACGACCTCAGCGACCGGGCCCAACTGCACGCCCACCTCGGCGCGTCCTGGCAGGCGATGCGCGACCACCTGCCGGTCGCCGTCGCCCTCTTCGAGTCGATCGTCGCCGCCGGCCCCCGCTCCGGCCGGGCCTGGCAGCGCCTCACCGACGACACCGACGTCCTGCGCGACCACCTCGCGTACCTCGCCGAACAGGGCCGCCCCCTCCCCGGCGACCCCGCCCTGCTCGCCCCCGCGATGGGCGCGATGCTCTCCCTGCTCTCCTACGCCCTGCTCACCGTCGAGCACCCCGCCCACGACGACGCCGAAGTCGTCGACACCCTCACCGACCTCCTCCTCCACGGCCTCGCCGGCCGCCCCCCGCACACCCCCTGACCACCCCGCGCCCCCGGCAGGGGGGTGGTGCTGGGTTCACCATGAAGTCGGGTGCGGGCTTCATGGTGCGGCCCCGGGGCGGTGTCCTACCGTCGGAGCGTGATGATTCGACCCGGGCCGAGGCGCCCGGCACTTCGGGCCCGGCGGGCGCGGCGCGACGCCGGCTTCCTGGCCGCCGGCGTCCTGCCGCACCTGGCCCTGGTGCCGGTGTGGAGCTGGGCCGCGACGTTCACCGCCAAGACCGGGCACTGGAGACCGGCCCTGCTGGTGGCGGCCGTCCTGGTCGTGCTCGGCGCCCCGCTGCTGACGGCCGTCCAGCGGCTGCGCCACCGCGCCTTCCTCGGGGTGGACGTGGCGCCCGCGGCACCCGCCCCCGGGCCGTGGTCGTGGGCGGTCGCGGCCCGGCGGGCGGCCCGCCGGCTGTCCTCGGCGCAGACCTGGCGCCGGGTCGGCTACCACCTGCTGCTCGGCCCGCTGCTGGCCGTCGCGGAGCTGCTGGTGCTGACCGCCGCCGCCGCGGGCCTGGCCGGCGCCACCGCCTACGGCTGGGCCTGGTCGGTGCCCGCGCCGGGCCGCCGGAACTGGCTCGGGTACGCGACGCAACTGCCGTGCTACACGCTGGCCGGGCTGCTCCTGCTGGCCGCCCTGCCCTGGCTGGCGGGCGCGACCGCCCGGGGCGAGTCGCGCGCGGCCGCGGCCCTGCTCGGCCCCAGCCGCTCCCAGCGGCTCCAGCAGCGGGTCGAGCACCTGGCGGAGAGCCGCACCGGCCTGATCGAGGCGGTCGACGCGGAACGCCGCCGAATAGAGCGCGACCTGCACGACGGCACCCAGCAACGGCTGGTCTCGCTCGCCGTCAACCTCGGCCTGGTCCTGGCCACCACTCCCGACCTGCCCGACGGGGCCCGCGCGGCGATCGGCGAAGCCCACCTGGAGGCCAAGCAGGCCATCGCCGAACTCAACGACCTGGTACGGGGGCTGCACCCCGCCGTGCTGGAGGACCGCGGGCTGGACGCGGCGCTGTCCGGCCTGGCCGCCCGGCTCCCCCTGCCGGTGCGCCTGCGGGTCGACCTCGACGAACGGGTGCCGCCCGGCGTGGAGTCGGTGGCCTACTTCGTGGTCTCCGAGGCGCTGGCCAACGTCACCAAGCACGCCGGGGCGACCCGCACCGAGGTGACGGTGGAGCAGGTCGGTTCGGTGCTGCGGGTGAACGTCACGGACGACGGGCTCGGCGGCGCCGACCCCTCCGCCGGGACGGGGCTGAGCGGGCTGGCCAAACGGGTCGGCTCGGTCGACGGCGCCTTCCGCGTCAGCAGCCCCGTGGGCGGGCCCACCACCGTGACCGCGGAGCTGCCGTGCGCGCGGTGATCGCCGAGGACTCGGTGCTGCTCCGGGTCGGCCTGGTCAAGGTGCTGGAGATGGGCGGCTTCCAGGTCGTCGCCGAAGTCGGCGACGCGCCCGCCCTGCTGGCGGCGGTCGAGCAGCACCGGCCCGAACTCGCCCTGGTCGACGTCCGGATGCCGCCCGCCTTCACCGACGAGGGGGTGCGCGCCGCCCTGGAGATCCGCCGCAGCCGGCCCGGGACGGCGGTGGTGCTGCTCTCCCAGTACGTCGAGGAGCGCTACGCGGCCGACCTGCTGTCCGCCGACACCAGCGGCGTCGGCTACCTGCTCAAACAGCGCGTCGCCGACGTCACGGAGTTCGTGGAGACGGTCCGCCGGGTCGCCGGGGGCGGCACCGCACTGGACCCGCAGGTCGTCGCCCAACTGCTGCTTCGCCGCAGCAGCGACCCACTGGAACGGCTGACCCCGCGCGAACGGGACGTGCTGGCCCTGATGGCGGAGGGGCACTCCAACACCGGCATCGCGGGCGCCCTGACGGTCGGTGAGAGCGCGGTCGCCAAACACATCAACAACATCTTCGCCAAACTCGACCTCCCGGCCGCCGACACCGGCCACCGCCGCGTCCTGGCCGTGCTGCGCTTCCTCGGCACCTCCCGGGCCTGAACAACGGGCCTGAACAACGGGCCGGGCGCGGAGGGACCGGACGTGAAGGGGCCGGACGTGAAGGGGCCGGGCCCGCTCCCGCGTCCGGCGGGTGGTGCTAACCTCGGTGCACCGCCCGCCGCCGCACCGCGCCCGTCCCTTCGCGCGTGCCCGTCCGGCCGGCCGTTCCCCGCTGCCGACGCCCCGGTCCGCTGTCCTGCCGACCGCCGGGCCCGCAGCGCAGCGCAGCACACCACAGCGCACCCCACCGCACCGGCCGTCGCCCTCCCGCGCGGCCGAACGCCCTTGCCCCGCCAGGAGGTCGGCCCCGTCATGCGTCCCACCCTGTTCACGATCGACCGGTCCGGCCCCGGCCGGATCAGCACCATGGCCCGGCCGCGCGGCGGCGACTGGCTCGCGGAGGAACTGGCGGCGCTGGCCGCCCTCGGGGTGAGCGAGCTGGTCAGCGCGCTCACCCCGGCCGAGTGCGCCGAACTCGGGTTGGCGGCGGAGCCGGCCCTCGCCCGCGCCGCCGGGCTGCGCTTCACCGCCGTCCCGATCCCGGACCGCACCGTCCCCGTCCCGTCCGAAGTCCTGCCGGTGCTGGACGGGTTGGCCCGGCGGCTGGCCGCGGGCGACCACCTGGTGGTGCACTGCCGCGCCGGGATCGGCCGCTCCTCGCTGCTGGCGGCCGCCGTCCTCGTCCGCTCCGGCGCGGACCCGGACGACAGCTGGGCCCGGATCGCCCGAGCCCGCGGCCTGGCCGTACCCGACACCCCCGAACAGCGTGCCTGGACCGACCTCCTCCCCCGCGGGGCGCTCTGACACCCCGGCACGCTCCGACCGCCGGTTTCGCCGGGACCGCGCTCCCGGCGGGGCCGCTCCTCGATCCGGCGGTGGAGGGCCGCCTGCGCCGCTTCCGGGTCGTACGGGGGCGCGGGGCCGGCGGGGGCGCGGGGCGGGCAGGGGGCACGGAATCGGCGGGGGCACCGCCGGAGACGCCACCGGGTGCTGCCCCGCGGAGGAGGCATCGGCGGTCGCCGCTCGGGGCCGGTGCCCGGGGCCTCCCACCCGGCGCCCGGATCCTCCTACCCGCCGGCCGGGTTCCCGGTCTCCGCGCGCAGGTCACGGATCGGGAAGGCCACCGGCGAAGGGCTCGCCCCGCACTCCGGGCCGTGCAGTTCCTCCGGGAGCAGCGTCCGGGCGATGGCCGCTTCGGGGCCGGTGCACACCGTCGGGTCGAGGTGGAAGGCGGTCCGGGTGCCGGTGGGTTCGGAGGTGGCGAACTCCTCCCGGGCGCCCGTGGCCGTCGTCCCGACCAGCTCCTGGCGGTGGCCCCGGCCGTCGAGCCTCACCTCCACGACCGTGCGGACGCTGAGGGCCGCAGCCGCCGCCGGCACCTGCCTGTCCCGGTCGAGGAGGGAGCCGAAGAACCCGGGGAGGGGGTTCCCCCACCCGTCGACGGCGCGGGGCCGATCGTCCTCCACCGTGAAGTCCGGGTCCGATCCGATCTGCACGCCGATCCGGCCGTGCGTGCCGTCGCGGTGGTGCAGCGCGTCCCACACCGCCTGCTGGAGGATCTCGGTCAGCAGTCCGGGGCTGCCCCGGCCGACCCGGAAGTACCGCGCCGGGCAGGCCCGCGTCCACTCCTCGAAGGTGACCGATCGGCTCCGGTCGGTCGTGTGACGCTCCACGCGCCCGACCGTCGCACTCGGTACGGACACGCCCCGGCGCCCGCCCCCCACCGCCTGTACTCCCGCCCCGGCGTTCACCGGGGTGGGAGCAGGACCGCCGGGGTGGGAGCGGTACGGAGCCGACGGTTCAGGCTCCGGTGCCGGTGCCGGAGCCGGAGCCGCGCTCCGGGCCGGGCAGGAAGAGCGCGGCGACCGCGCCCAGCGCGCATATGCCGAGCGTCCACCAGAACGTGGTTCCGAAGGCGGCCGTCAGGGGCGCCGCGAGGTCGGGCGAGGTGGCCGCCGAGGCGTTGCCGCCGCCCGCGCCGAGCCGGTCGGCGATCTGCCGCTGGACCACCACCGCGAGCAGGGCGGTGCCCGCCGACCCGCCGAGTTGGATGGCGGCGATCAGGGCGGCGGCGGCCCGGCCGGTGTTCTCCGGTGTCACCGCGCCGAAGCCGGCGGCCAGTGCCGGGGCCAGCGTGGCGCCGAGGCCGATGCCCCGGACCAGCAGCGAGACGACGAGCAGCGTGGTGTCCTGGCCCGGGTCGGCCTGGGTGTAGGCGAAGGTGCCGAGCACCGAGACCACCATGCCGGCCAGGACGACCGTGCGCGGTCCGAACCGGGCCGTGAGCCGACCCACCATCGGCAGGACCAGGACGGTGCCGACTCCCTGGGGTGCCAGCAGCAGCCCGGAGTCCCAGGCACTGTGGCCGCCAGCCTGCTGGAAGAACAGCGGCAGTAGGAACATCGCGCCGTAGACCGAGGCGCCGAACAGGAAGGCGCCCGCGACCGAGGCGCCGAACCGGCCGGTGGTGAACAGCCGGACGTCGATCAGCGGGACGGCGGTGGTGCGCAGGGCGTGCACGGCGTACCCGGCGACCATGACGGCGCCGATCAGCAGCGGCAGCAGGACGGCGGCCGAGCCGGTGCCGCCGCTGTCCGCGATCCGGGAGAACCCGAGCAGCAGTCCGGCGAGGCCCGGCGGCAGCAGGGCCAGGCCGATGACGTCGAGCCGGGAGCCGGCCCGCTCGGATCGCGGCGGGTCGGCGGGCAGCACGACGTGCGCCATCACGGCGCAGAGCAGGCCGAGCGGCACGTTGAACCAGAACAGCCACTGCCAGCTCAGGTGGTCGACGAGCAGGCCGCCGACCATCGGGCCGAAGACCGGGGCCAGCGTGATCGGGATCTGGACCATGCTCATGACCGTGGTGGCCCGCTTCGGGCCCGCCGCGGTGGCCAGCACGGTCAGCATGATCGGCTCGAACATGGCTGCGCCGAAGCCCTGGACCACCCGGGCGCCGATCAGCACGCCGACCGAGGGCGCGAGCGCGGCCGCCACGCAGCCGACGGTGTAGACCGCCAGGGCGGCCTGCCACAGCGTCTTGGCCCCGAAGCGCTCCATGGCCCAGCCCGCCGCCGGGATGGCCACGGCCAGCGCCAGCAGGTAACCGGTGCTGACCCACTGGACGGTGGAGAGCGGGCTGGAGAACTCCTCGGACAGCCTGCCCATGCCGACCGCGACGATCGTCGTGCTCAACAGGGCGAGGACGGCGCCCAGGGCCAGCGTGGCGCCCAGCGCGAGCAGGCCGGGCGGCCCGGCGTCGGCGATGTCGATATCAATGTCGGTGTCAATGTCGGTGTCGACATCGCCGTGGATGTCAACGTCGGTGTCGGGCAAGGTGGTTGCCCCGATCTCTTCCATTTCCGTCTTTCCGTGTTCTCGTCGTCGCCGGCCGCGCCGCGGCCGACCTTCTCGGGTGGTGCGCGTCGACCCCCGGGCCCGCACGGTCCGGGGCGGCCCGGTTCAGCCCAGGTCGGCCCGGTTCAGCCCGGGTCGGCCCGACGGTTCGTGACGGGTGATCAGGCCGCCTGCGAGGCACCAGCCACCGCCGTCGGCGGACGCGCCGCGCAGGCCGTCCAGGATGTCGGCGACCGCCGGTCCGACGGCCGCGGCGTCCCCGATCGAGGCGAAGGCGAACGTCCGGTCCGGGCGCCAGTCAGTGCTGTGCAGCAGGCGCCGGCTCAGCTGCCCCCAACCCCGCGCGGCGCCGGCCACGACCCAGGCGTCCGGCGCTCCCGCCGTCAGGCGCCGGGCCTGTCGCAGCCAGGAGGCGGCGTCCTCGGGCCAGTCGACGACGGCGAGAACGGCGCCGTGCGCGGGTTGCCACGCCTCGACGAAGGCGCGGGCGGCCGCGCGGGACGCGTCGTCACGGCCGTGGCCGACGGCGACCGACCGGATCGGCGGCCGGTCCGGCGACCGGGCCTCGGTCAACATGGTTATCAGGCAGGCGAGTTCGGCCTCGGTGTGGACGTTCGGCGGCGTCGGCGGCCACCCGTCCGGACGACGGATCAGCGGCGAGCGCGAACCCGAACCCGAACCCGAACCCGAACGCCCGCGCCCTTCGGTCGGTCCCACGTCACTCCCTCGCACCGTTACGCCGTCATGCGGCATCGTGGAAGACCAGGCCGAGCGTGCGCCGGGTGCCCGAGCGCACCGTGCTGACGCCGTGCCGGACCGGTGCCGCGGACCAGCCCCGGGGCGAACGGGCCGAGCGGACCGGGCGGTCCCGGGTGGTGAACACCAGGGCGTGGCCCTGTCGCAGGACGGTGGAGGCGCCGCGGGACTGGGCGCGCGGACGCTGCTCGACCAGCAGGAACTCGCCGCCCGTGTAGTCGCGGTCGGCCGCGTCCAGGCCGATCACGACCTGCAGCGGGAAGACCAGGTCCCCGTAGAGGTCGCGGTGCAGCGCGTTCCAGTCGCCGGCGCCGTAGCGCAGCAGGATCGGGGTGGGCTTGTCCTGCCCGGCCTCGCGGCACATGGTCAGCCACTGCGCCAGCGTGTCCGGCCAGGGCGCGGGCCGGCCCAGCTTGGCGGCCCAGTCGCGGGCGATGGGAAGCAGCTTCGGATAGAAGGCGTCCCGCAGGGTGCTCACCAACTCCGGGAGCGGGTGGTCGAAGTAGCGGTACTGTCCGGAGCCGAAGCGGTACCGGGCCATGTCGACGGTGGAGCGGAAGTGCCCGGTCTCCTCGTACAGCCCGGCGACCGCGCGGCACTGCGCCGGGGTCAGGACGCGCGGGGTGGACGCGCAGCCGTACTCGTTCAACTCCTCGGCCAGGGCGGGCCAGTCGACCCCGGCAACCAGTTCGTGCACGGTGGATTCGGGGCGGGTCGTGCTACTGGTGATGGTCATGCTTCCTCCGGTGTGCTGTCCGGCGCCGTCGGCGGGCTGCCGGTGGTGGGCCGCCGTCCGGGCGGTGGGGCGCGCCCGCTCAGGCGGCCCGGCGGGCTCCCTCGCGGCGGAACCGGTGCCGGTCGCACCCCTGGCCGCCGGCCTCGCCGGTCGGCGGGCGGCGGTCGGTCGTCGGATCGGCGCTCATCGGCCGGCCGCTCTCCGCGCGTTCGTCAAACGTCCTCACACGCACCAGCCTTCGCCATCCGGCAGGTGGTGTCCGGCGGAATTCGGACGTCGCATGTACCCGGCTCACCGGCCCGCCGACCCGCCGATCGACCGCCACCCGCCGCCCCGCGCACTCCGAAGCACCTCGTCGCACCATCGCCGACGCCCGACCCCGCGCGTCAGGCCCGCTCCAGCTCCGCCAGCGCGGCCGCGAGCAGGTCCGGCGGCGCCGCGCCGGACGGTGCCGCGCGCAGGGCGCGGGCGGCGTCCGGTCGCAGGCGGGGGTCGTACAGACCGCTGACCAGGATCAGGTTGACGGCGCAGCAGCGGGCGGCGGCGTCCGCGCCCTGCCGCAGGCACGTGGCGTAGGCGTCGAACCCGCGGGAGACCTCCGCCCGGAGCCCGTCCCGCGCCGCACCGCAGCCGCCGTCACCGTCGCTGTAGTAGTCGCCCCCCGAGGACATCAGTACCAGCAGTTCCAGCGCCTGCCCGTACGCGTAGCCCCGGAGCGCGCCGGGCCCCGGCCCGAGGCCCTGGACGAGGCAGCGGGCGGCGGCGGGGGCACACGGGGCGGGGGCCTCGGGGGCGTTGGTCTCCCGTTGGATCCGCTGGACGGCCAGGTCGACGGCAGCCCCGGCGGCGGCCTCGACGTCGACCCCCGCGGCGCCCCCCGCGGCGGACAGGTCGTACAGGGCCGCGCGCAGGGCGAGCGCGGGCTCGCCGAAGGCGTTGGGCAGTGCGGCCCAGTCGTGCCGGTCGATCTCGGCGCGCATCGGAACCCCCGGTGGTCAGTGGTGGAACAGGCGCAGGCCGGTGCGGACCAGGGTGATGCCGTGTTCGGCGCAGGCGGTCTCGACCTCGGCGGAGCGTACCGAGCCGCCGGGCTCGGCAATCGCGGTGACGCCGTGGCGGCGGGCGTGGTCGACGTTGTCGCGGAACGGCAGGCAGCCGTCGGAGACGAACGCGACGCCGTCCAACCGGGCGGCCCAGTCGGCGCGTTCCTCGGGGCCGAGTTCGTCGGGGACGTCGCCGCCGCCGTTCAGGGCGGCGGCGAAGCGGGTGCGCTCGTCGGGGGTGAGGTCGCCCTCCAGGTAGCGGATCTGCCAGTTGATCCGGTCCTGGCGGCGGATCCCGGGGCGGAAGTCGAGGGCCCGAACGGCGGGGTGGCGGCGCAGCCACCAGGTGTCGGTCTTGGCGCCGGCCAGCCGGGTGCAGTCGACCCGGGACTGCTGTCCGGCGCCGATGCCGAGGGCGGCGCCGTCGCGCAGGTAGCAGACCGAGTTGGACTGGGTGCGACGCAGCACGGCGAGGCCGAACAGCAGGTCGTCGGCGGTGGCGGGGGTGAGGGTGCCGGTGCGGACGTCGGCGAGCAGGGCGCGGGTGAGCGGGGTGGTGTCGGTGTCCTGGACCAGGCGCAGGCCGTGCACCTCGCGGGTCTCGACGGGGGGCGGGGTGTGGCGGGGGTCGGCCTCCAGGACGAGGTAGCGGCCGTTCTTCTTCCGGCTCAGCACGTTGAGGGCGCCGGGCGCGTAGCCGGGGGCGACGATGCCGTCGGAGACCACCCGGGCGAGCAGGTCGGCGAGTTCGGCGTCGACCTCGTGCGAGACGGCGACGAGGTCGCCGTAGGAGGACTTCGGGTCGGCGTCGCGGGCCCGCAGGTAGGCGGAGGTGAGCGGGCCGACGGCGGCCGGGTCGAGGGCGTACGGTTCGGCGGTGGCCGGGTCGACCGGTCCGGCGAGGGCGGCGCCGGCCGGGGAGACGTGCTTGAAGGAGGCGGCGGCGGGGCGGCCGAACAGGGCGGCGGCCTCGCTGACGAGCTGCCAGGCGTTCAGCGCGTCCAGCAGGTTGACGTACGAGGGCTGTCCGTTGAGCAGGCGCAGCGGCAGGTCGGTGCCGGGCGGCGGTTCGATCCGGGCGCGGGTGTTCTGCGGGTTGATTCCGTACCGAAGGTCCATGGTGGTGGCCCCCTCCGTGAAGTCGCGTGTCGGCTTCGGAGGACACCCAGGCGGACGGTGCCGGTCCCGTGCTGTGCGGCGCCGCTCCCCGGTGGTGCTCCACCTCTCGCCAGTCGCGACGGCGCCGATGCTAGCAGGGCCGGTCCGGGCCCGTTGACCCGCTGGCGGGCCCGGCCGGGCCCGTTCACCGCCCGCCGTTCACTTGGCCGGGACCGCGTCGGTGATCACGGCGAAGAGGGGGTCGGCGAACGGGACGAACGAGCCGTGGTCACCGAGCCAGGCGAGGGCGGCCTGGGTGGCCCCGGCGGCCTGGGCGCGGGCGCGGAGGCGGGTGCCGACCGCGCGCACGGTGACGCAGGAGGTGTGCAGCGCGGAGTCGGGTCCGCGATCGCGGCTGCCAACTTGCTTGACTCGGCCGCCCGTTCGACGCTGGCACCCTCCACGTCGCCGTCGACAGCGCCTTCCCGCTCGCCGACGCCCGCAAGGCGTACGAACGGGCCGCCCGCGGGCACCTCAGGGGCAAGGTCGTGCTCACCGCCGCGTGAGGGGCGCCCGCCCGTGAACACCGCAACGAGAAACACATCCCCTGCGACGACAGGAGCACCTCGACGACCGCTGCCCGCTGCGCAAGGGCCAGACCAGCCGGTGACGGGGGCCGGGGCCGTCAGCCCCGGGCCGCGGCGGCCGCCATCATCCGCTTCAGGTAGCTGACGTCCCGTTCGAAGCTGAACTCCCGCAGCACGGTGGCCCAGTGGCCGTCCGCCCAGCGCCAAACAAAGGTGTATCGGGCCGGGACGCCCTGCTCGCAGCGGTACATCACCACGGTGCCCTGGTCGCCGTGCCGGGTGGTGGCCAGGAAGCGGACGTCCCCGGTGTCCTGGCCGATGCTCTCGCCCTGCGCGGCCAGGGCGCGGAAGCGCGCCATGAAGTGGGCCTTGGTCAGCCGCACCACCTGGCCGGCCTCGTCGATCCGGAGGTTCTCGAACTCCTCGTCGTACAGCGCCTCCAGGGCCGGCAGGTCCATCGCCGTGCCCGCCGCCAGGTACTCCCGCATCCGCGCGACCAGCGACTCGTCCAGCACCTCGTCCGACGTCGCGTCCGGTGTCGCGTCCGACGTCGTGTCCAGCACCGTGTCCATGGTTTCCTCCGCCTCTCCCGCCGGTGCGTCCCGGCCTCGGTGACAACCTTCGCGACACGCACCGTCAGATCGCTGTCAGTCTGCTGTCGCCGCACCCTCGGAAGAAGGTCGGCAATCCGTCAACTCACTTGAGCCACACAGTGTTCAGTGCCCCCGTCCGAGCGTCGCGTACGGTCCCGCCATGGAGAAGTGGACCTATGCCACCGCCGGGGAACTCATCACGGCGCTGCACGCCGGGGACGTCACCTCGGTGGAACTGGCCGAGGGCGCCCCCGCCCACTTCTGCGGCGTCCACGTACACAAGCCGACCCCGCTCCTGCTGCCCGACCTCGCGGAGGCCGCCGAGCTGTACCGGGGTCGATACTGGTGGGCTCGCGTATTCAACCGTCGCGAGTCGGCCCACCTCGTTCCGGCATGGCTACTGAGTGTGACGGCCTTGGGGGAGATCCTGGGTGTCAGGGGCATCCGGTTGGATGAGCACGTGACTGTCCATGACGTAGCTCGCCGGCTCCCTTCCATCGCTGACCTGCGGAACCTGTGCCGCTCACTGGCGATGCTCGATGCGATCTTGAGCCCGGACTGGGAGGGCCGGTACTACTCCTTCAACGCCGGCTGGGCCGAGGGCGAGGAGATGGCGTCGATGCGCAACGGCTCGGGGGACGAGTACTCCATCGTGTTCTCGGCGGCCGGGGCCTACATCCGTGGCTTCGACCACGAAGCACCGATGAGCCCGTACGGCAACGACGGCGAGCCCTGGCCGGGAGTGATCGACGAGGTGCCGGAAGCCTTCAGACCCTTCGTCGCGGAGCCCGCGTTCACCGATGAGGACGACGTGCCCGTCGTGACGGCCTGTCTGTGGCGGGAGGCGGCGGACGATCGGTGGCGGCACGGCGTGATCGACTTCCCCGCCGGGTGGTCCGACCCCGATGGGGCGGCGGGTCTGTTCGAGCTCCTGGTCGACCGTTCGCCGGAGGCGTTCCAGCGCTTCGCCGAGGACTACTACGAGGTTTCCGTGGACCTGGAAGCGGTGCGCGATGTGTATGCCTTGCGACCGCTGAGCCATGAGCTCGTGTCATCGCTGAACCCGGCGGTCACCCTCGTAGACCTGGCCGAGGACATCGCCGAGATCGGCTACCCGCAGCCGCTCCGGGACGCGACTTGAGCTTCAACCGTCGGTGAGTGGACGGGGAGTCCGGCCCGCCGGTGACCGGGTGTGGTCGCCTGCGGCGTATCGGCTCCAGGCTCCGCCGTTCTCCCGGGGGAGTCGGCTGGTGGTCCTGTCGTGGTGGCCGGGGGCGTCCGCGACGGCGGGGGCGGGCAGTTCGAGGAGTTGCTGTCGGACGGCGGCGCCGCGGGCTGCGGCGACCGGGACGCCGATCTCGCCCAGGAGTGCGGACAGGTGGTCGGGGCGGGCTGGTTGGCCGGCTCGGCGGCCGGGGAAGAGCCGGCGGGACGCCTGGTTGGTGGCGGTGTTCATGTTGCCGCAGTTCGCGATGTACGCCAGCAGCAGGGCCGCTACCGGTGCGGGGAGGGGCGAGGCGGGTTTCCCGAGCCGCAGAAGCGTGGCCTCTCCGTCGGGAGCACGTCGTCGCCCGTCAACCGGACGATCCGGGTGAGGGGTTGCGCGTGGAGGATGACGATGACGCCGGCGACGCGGAGGCGCTTCGGTGCGTCCGTGCCGGTCAGCAGCCGGCCGGGTGCGGCCAGGCGTTCGTCCTCGCTCGGGGCGGGCCGCCGGGAGATCCTCTGTGCGGGGACGGAGAGGGAGCGTGGGCATCGGCGGCTCCGCAAGGCCCGGTTGAGGGAGGGCCTCAGGCAGGTGCGGCCGCGTTCGGTGTTCTCGGCGGACCAGGCGTCGATGTCGAGCCGGCCCAGGGACGCGAGGGTACTGTTCCGGGCGACCTCGTCGTCGCAGTGCTCGAAGAACGCGTGCAGCTCGGCCTCGGTGAACGCCCCCTTCTTCGCGTCGGCCTCGTTGTCCTGGACGTGCACCGCGGTGTTCCACTCGTGCACGACCTGGACCGGGTGGGTGCCGAACCGCTCCTCGCAGGTGGCCGCCCAGGCGTAGGGCGGGTCGGTGACGAAGTGGCAGAACGCCCGGACGGCCTCCGAGTAGGACCGGATCGTGGAACGGAGCAGGTCCCGCCGCGAGCGCAGGTCGCCGAGCCACTCGTCGGCCATCGCCGGCGTCCAGTGCCACGGGTGGGCATTCACGTACGCGGCGAACGCCTTGACCGTGTTCTTCCGGCCCTCCACCGTCGTCCGGGCCGGATTCCGCGCGAGCTGCTGGTTGGCGAACCCGGTCAGCATCGCGGTGAAGACCTGTTCCTCCGGCCGCAGCAGCGCCAACACCCGTGGTCAGCGTGCTGATCGGTGCCGTTGCCCACGACGATTCGCGAACCGTCGCGAGTTCGCGTCGGATGCAATCGGCGGCGCTTGTAGCAGCGGTGCAGCCGTTGGCGCCAAGGGATGATCTTGAAGTCCGGCACGTGGTCCGACTTCCGCCTTCCCAGCGGCCGGCCGCTCGATCGGCCGAGAGCCGCGTCAGCGCGGCAGGCCGCAGCCGTCGCCGACGCGGCAGCCGTTGCCGGTATGCTGCCGGGGCAGGCGGCCACGACCGCCGACCGCCGAAGGGGGCGTCCGCCACGCAGGAGTCCTCGTTGGTAGGCCAAGCCGTCCTTCGACGCATCGTGCACTCGAACCCGCCTGCCTTCAGAGCGGCGTCTGCGTGGGGTACGCCGCTGTACGGAGTCAGACATGCCTACGAGTCGGCCTCGGAAGTCGCGGAAGCGCGCGCGGGAGATCCGTGAGCAGAGCCGGGTCACCGGTACGCGGTACACCGAGGCAATGCGAGCGAACGACCGGGCCCGAGCCGGCGGCCAGCAGTCACCGCCGCGCCTCACCCCTACTCGCACCTTGCTGTTGCCCCTCGTCCAGGACGCCCTGCCCGAGCTGTACGAACTGGACTGGCTGCTCCTGAGGCTCCGAATGGACATGGTCTTGGACCATGAGGGGGTCCTGGTGGGTTACCGGGACCGCGGAGGGGTGCCGATCCCGGGCGCGCCGATCGAGGACGTCGAAGAGGCGTACTACCGGGTGCGCGACGCGCTGCCCAGGGGGACGGAGGAGTTCGCGGAGGGGACGGTGGATGAGATCCTCCCGCCCGCGCCCAACGTCCTGCTGCTGAAAGGCCCCGACGGTGGGGACGTGGTGTACCTGACCACCGTTGAGGTGGCTGAAGCGGACCTCGCGCTGCTCGCCGAGTTCGCCGACGCACTCGACCGCGCGGCCGGCCCGCGTCCCGGCCCGGAGTTCGAAGCGCTCACGGAGGCGCTGGGCGAAATCGGTCGAGTGCCCTACTACTCGTGGATGCCCGAGGGGGACGAGGCCACCGTCGCCCGCTGGGTACGGCAGGCGCTTTCGACAGTCCTGCACTCGCCCTTCGAGGGCCCGGGCGGCGCCGCCGACCGCGAGACGCTGTCCAACGTGCTGCGGTACGCCTGGGGCCGGGAGATCGTGGAAGTGGACCAGGACGAGGAGCAGGCAGCCTTGCGCGCGCTGGTGAGCATGATGCGCGCGGCGGGGTGGACCTGACGGGTCGGCCGGACCGGGGCAGCGCAACGCCGACCCGACCTCCGACTGCACGACCGTGGTGACCGCTACCCCGTGATCCCTGCGGTTCAGCACCAGAGCTCGGCGCGCTGGGCGACCAGGCGCTCGCGCAGCTCGATCTCCCCGGGGGTGAGCGGTTCGCCGGGGCGGAGGATGCGGGCGGGCTCGGGCCGCAGGGGCCGGTCGTCATCGGCCCGGGTGGCGGCTCGGCCTGCTCGGCTTCGGCAAGCGCGCGGTACACCGAGGCGACCGAGGGGTGCCTGCCGGTGTTCTTGCCGGTCTTGGTCTCCAGCCTCTCGGCGCTCTCCGGGACGGGCGCGCCCTTGTCCTTGAGGGCGATGGCCAAGGTGTGCACGTCGTCGTCGATCACCTTCGACCGGCCGCCGTGGTTGCCCTTCGCGGCGGCGCTCCGCCGGCCTTCCAGGGTCTTCTCCCGGATGTGGTTGCGCTCGATCCGGGCGGCGGCCGGGACGGCGAAGAACATCGAGCCCGTGCCGTCGGGGTCGTAGACGCCGCCGAGCGGGCCGGTGAGGAGTTCGAGCAGGATGCCGTGCCCCTGCAGGTCAGCCGACGGCTGCATCAGCTCGGCCGCGTTGCGGGCCAGTCGCTTCATCTCGTGGACGGTCAGGACGACCACCTGGTCCGGCAGTGCGGCGAGCACGGGGCCGACCGCTGCTGCCACGGCTTGCCCGGCCCCCGGTCGGCGGGGACCAGAGCCTCCAGATCCTCGCGGAGCTTGGGCACGAGGATGAAGCGCAGCGTGTGGCATTTCGCGGCGGTCTTGCCGCCCATCGTCCGACAGGGGCTGCCGGCGGGAGCTTCGCACTTCGGGCAATCGTGATGTTCTACCGCAGATGCCGCCTGATCGGACGTCAGATCCATGCCGGGATTCCCTCAGCAGCGTCTCGCAGAACGCCGGAGTGCGTTCGGTTTTCAATCTCCGCGAGATCTGTCAATCTCGCGGAGATCGTGAGATGCTGACGACAAGCCACCAATGAGGAGGGGACATGGCCAGCAGGCGCGTACTCAAGCTCACGTTCGAGTTCCACGTTCCGGAAGGACTGAACGCCAACATCCGCAGCGCCAGGGTCGACAGCGCGACCGACGAGATGATCGGCGCCATCAAGGGCATGACCCCGCAGGTCTTCCCCTGGGCCAAGGACCTGGTCGTCCACCGCGAGTGGGCCTACCGCTGGCTGGAGATGCAGCCGCAGACCCACACGTTCCCCACGACTGACAAGAACACCGCTTCACCGGCAGGCGAGACCGAGGACGACCAGGCCGCCGGCTGACGGGCTGGAACGCCGCAGGCGGCCCGTCCGGATACCCGGGTGGGCCGCCTGCTTTGCTGCACCGAAGGTCATCGGTCGCGGTTCCACCAGTCCACCCGTCAAGGTCGCCCTCGACATCGAGGGCCCGGAGTCCCTCCGGGACTGCACGGTGTACGAGGGGCTGACCAAGAAGCAGGAAGCGAAGCTGTCCCTGGCCGCGAACCGCGACCGCCGCGCGGTGAAGCCGTACGAGAACTTCGCGGTGGCGGTCACCGCTCAGGAGGTTGAGGCGGTCACGATCAACGCGGACGTGGAGAGCTGCGGTCTGCACGTGTCGAGCGGCACGTCGAAGAACGGAATCTCGGCGATCCAGGCGGCATGGTGCTGCGCGCGGTCGCCATCGTGATTCGCCGCGACTGGGACACGATCGACCTGCCCTCCCTGTCCCTGGCCCTCGAGCAGGAGCCGGTCGGCGTGTGGAAGGGCTCCGCGATCAAGGACACGGTCAGCGGCGGTGGCTCGCTGTCCCGCTCGATGTGACTTCGACCAGCTGGTCCGGGCCGGCCTGGCCACCATGCCGGGCCTCCCGGCCACCGCCGTCCCCACCGGCCCCTCCGCCGAGGGCCTGCCGGTCGGCGTCCGGCTGATCGGCCCGATGTACGAGGGCCGCACCCCGCTGCGGCTGGCCGAACTGCTGGAGGAGCGGCTCGGCGGCTTCCGCGCGCCCGTGCCCCGCTGAACGCCCGTGCCCCGCTGAACGCCCGTGCCCCGCTGAACGCCCGTGCCCCGCTGAGCGCCTGCGGCCGCCCGGAGATGCGGGGCGGCCGCAGCACGCGGCGCGGCGGCGGACGGCGGGTGCTCAGCGGGCGGCCTGGTAGGCGCGTCCGGCGGCGGTCGCGGTGGTGCCGTTGGTGAACAGGCCGCTGCTGGGCTTCGCCGGGTCCGCGCCGAGGCCGAACCAGGCGTAGCGCTGGAGGTAGGGCAGCGCGTCGAGCGCCTCGGTGGAGGCGGTGACGAAGGCGGCCTGCTGGTCGGCGGTCGGGAAGCGGGTGCCCTGGGAGAAGTCGATCAGGGCGTACTCGGTGAGCCAGATCGGCTTGTGGTAGCGCTGGTGCACCGCCTCCAGGTAGGAGGTGAGCTGCTGGACGGCCTGCGGGGTGCGGAAGTCGCCGCCGTACCAGTGCAGCGTGATGAAGTCGACCCGGTAGCCCCGGGCAGCGGCCCCGGACATGAACCGGTCCAGCCAGCCGCCGGGCGTGTCGGCGCCGTACGCGACGGCCGGGCTGCCGAGCGTCCGCCCGGCCTGCATCAGCTTCGGCCACAGGTCGAGCGCCTGGTCGACCGTCATGTTCGACTGGGCGGCCATGTCGGGCTCGTTGAAGCCGAGCAGGTAGGGGCCGTTGGCACGGGCCTGGGCGAGCGCGGTGTCGGTGACGGAGGACGCGCCCCAGATCATCGGGACGAAGGACGCCGAGGCGGGCGTGCTGATGCCGGGGTGCTGCGGCGCCCAGGTGTAGTACCAGCCGGCCCCGGAGGCGGCGAGCGCCTGGTCCACCCCGTCGAAGGACCACACGCCGACGCCCTTGCGCACGGAGGTGGCGGCCCCGGCCTGCGGCGCGGCGGCGGGCTGCTCCGGGACGGCGGGCTTCCCGGAGGCGGACGGCGCGGCCTGCCCGGACGGTGCGGACGGCGCGGCGGACGGGGACGGGGCCGGGGTGGACGGGGTGGGCGCGGGCTCGTCCGGGAGCGCCGGGGCCGCCGCGCCGGCGACCGCCGCGGACGGGACGGCGGTGGCGACGGCGCTCGCGGACGGGCCGTCGTGCCGACCGGGCCCCAGCTCGACCCCGACCAGAACGGCCACCGCCAGCAGCGCCACCGCCGCGCCACCGAGCACCGGCCGGGGCACCGACCGGAGCATCCGGGAGCGCACCCGTCGGTGGCCGGAGCGCCGACCGGCCCGGTGCCCGGCGGGCGAGGTCCCGGACGCCTCTCCGCCCGACCCTCCGGACGGCCCTGCGTCCCGTCCCCCGCCCGGCCCTGCGTCCCGACCCCCACCCGGCCCTGCGTCCCATCCCCCGGACGGCGCGGCAGAGTTCAGGGCGCCGAGGATCCGGGCCGGGTCGAGGGTCGGCGGGACGGCCAGCAGCGGCAGGCCGTACAGCAGCCGTTCGGCGGGCAGCAGTCCGTGCCGGGCCCCGGCGCAGCGTTCGCAGTCGCGCAGGTGCCGGGCCAGGCGCTTGCGCCACAGCGGGGCGGGTACGCCGTCCCAGCCGGTGGCGGCCCCGTTCAGGCCGGGGCAGCGCGGGTCGGCGGCCAGGGCGCGCACCACCAGCCGGGAGAGTTCCAGTTGTTTCTTCATCCGGCCGGTGCGGACGGCGGCGTGGCCGGAGCTGAGGCCGAGCGCGGAGACCAGGTCGGCCCGGTCGAGTTCGCCGGTCTCCGTGAGCCACCACAGGGCGAGCAGTTCGCGGTCGCCGGGGTCGAGCCAGCGGGTGGCCTCGGCGATCTCGCGGCGCTGTTCGGTGAGGCCCAGGCGCAGGACGGTCAGGCCCGCGAAGTCCAGCGCGGGGTCCGGTATCGCCTCGGCGTCCTCGAGCCGGGCGGACCGGTCGAGGGCGGCGGCCCGGTCCTGCTGGCGGGTGCGCACCTGCCGGACGGCGATGGCCACCAGCCAGGACCGGAAGGCGGCGGGATCCCGCAGGTCGGACAGTCCTCGGACCGCGCGCAACAGCGTCTCCTGTACGACGTCGTCGGTGTCGGCGTGGCCGTTCAGCGCCCGGCCGACGATGTTGTAGACCAGCGGGAGGCTCTCGGCCACCAGTTGTTCCAGCGCTCGCCGGTCGCCGGCCCGCGCGGCCGTCACCGTCCCGGCGTCGGGTCCACTGCGTCTGGTGTGCGGCATGGGCGTGTTCCTCCACGTGCGGGGCGGTGGCGTTCTCCGTCCACGGAGACCGTCCGCGGGTGCGCCCGCCAACAGAAATATCCGGTCCGGGGAGAATTTTCGGCCCGCGGTGAGATTTCTGTTATCCGGTGCGCCCGGCGGGGTCTCCGAGGTGACGCACAGGCAGGGGCGGCGCACGCGCACCCCGGGGAGCAGGAGGAACAGCCAGGATGGCACGCGGACACCGCCGCCCCGGCGCGGGGCCGGGGTCGAGGTCCCGGCGGCACCGCTGGTGGTACCTGGTGGCCTCGGTGCTGGTGACGGTCGGCACCGTCCTGGTCGCCTACCGCACCGGGCCGTCGCCGCACCCGGGGCCGACCCCGCCGGTGTCGCCCGCCCCGGCCGTCCGCGTCACCTGAGCCCGGCGGACGGGCGGCCCCCACCGTCCGTCCGCCTCCACCCCTGCCGGTCCGGGCCCACCCCGGCGCCCCCACCCGGACCGGCAGGGTGTCCGCCGGGCACCGCGCCCCTCCCCCCCTGCACGGGGCGCGGTGCCCGGCCCTTCCGCCTCCGCACACCGCACATCACGCGCCGCACGTCACGCGTCACGCGCCGCACACCGCACACCGCACACCGCACACCGCACGTCACACGCCGCACGTCACACGCTCTAGAGTCGTCCCGTGTCCAGGACCACTCCCCCGCGCCCGTTGGACGTCGAGGCGTTCTTCCCCGAACTCGCGGAGCACCGCGGCACCGCGACCCGGCTGCACCCCCGTCCGGGCGGGCCGACGGCGGCGGACAGTTCGGTGGGCGGGCCGCTGCGGTGGCCGGCGGACGAGCCGTGGCCGGTGTGCGGCGAGTTCCACGGTGTCGGGGAGGGGCGGCGCCCGGCGGACGTCCGGCGGCTGCGCCGCCTGCTGTCGGCCCTCGGCGACCGGCCGCGCACCGAGCGGGAGCTGGTGCTGATCGCGGAATTGGGCCGTCTGCACCGGATGCCGGACCCGTTGGCGCCCGTCCCGCTGATCGCCCTGGCGCAGCTGTACCGGCGCGACGTGCCGGACCTGCCGCCCGGACCGGACGGCTGCGACCTGCTGCAGGTGTTCTGGTGCCCGTTCGAGACGCACGGACCGGGCCGGTACGAGCGGGAGTTGGTGCTGCGCTGGCGGCGGTCGGCGGAGGTCGGCCGGGTGCTGGCGGCCGCGCCGGAGCCGCCGGTAGTCGGGTCGGAGCACCTGCTGCCGGAGCCGTGCGTGCTGCACCCCCAGCGGGTGGTCGTCCACCAGTTCGCCGGTCTGCTGCCGGAGGGGTTGTGCGCGCGGCTGGACGCCTGGGACGAGGCCAACGAGGCGGCGGCGCGGGCGGCCGGCACCCGGCCGGTCGACTACCAGGAGGACCTGTCGATCCCGCCGGGTTGGCGGGTCGGCGGTTTCGCGTCCTGGCACGCCACCGATCCGTACCCGGTGGACTGCCCGGTCTGCGGGACGGCGATGCGGCTGCTGCTGGTGATCGACAGCAGCGAGGCGGGCGGCGGGAGTTGGGCGCCGGTGGAGGACCGCGGCGGGCCGGTGGAGTGGAGTTCCTGCCCGACCTGGGTGCAGATCGGCGACCTGTGCGAGCTGAACGTCTTCGACTGCCCGGCCGATCCGGCGCACCCGCCCCGCTGGTGCATCCAGTAGTCCGGTCGGGTCGGCCTGTTACAGTCGGAGGGTGTGGAGCGGCGCAGCAGGTGCGCGCGCGAGGTGCGAAAGAGGGACAGCTGTGGCGGGTGACGACGACATCTCCGGATGAGACCCGGTTCTGACGGCCACCGGGCCGGCGCACAGGAGCGCTGCCGGAGTGGTCCGTTTTGTCGTCCCCTTTTCCACTTCCCTTCCGGGTAGCGGCAGTTCACTGTTCCTTCCCCGCTGCCCCCGGCATCCTCCGAGGTCTCGCCGTGTCCGACGTCGCCGTCGTCTGTTCCCACCTGTCCTTCTCCTGGCCGGACGACACTCCGGTCTTCCACGACCTGTCGTTCAGCCTGCCGCCGGGCCGCACCGGCCTGGTCGCGCCGAACGGCTCCGGCAAGTCCACCCTGCTGCGGTTGGTCGCCGGTGAACTGAAGCCCACCGCCGGGTCGTTGGCGGTCTCCGGCACGCTCGGGTACCTGCCGCAGAGCCTTCCGCTGACGGCGGGGCTGACCGTCGCCGAGGTGCTCGGCGTGGACGCGGTGATCCGGGCGCTGGACGCCGTCGAGTCGGGGGACGTCGCCGAGGAGCACTTCGCGGTGATCGGCGACGACTGGGACGTCGAGGAGCGCACCCGCGCCCAGCTCGACCGGCTGGGCCTGGGCGCCCTGGCGCTGGACCGCCGGCTGGGCACGCTCAGCGGCGGCCAGGTGGTCTCGCTCGGCCTGGCGGCCCAACTGCTGCGCCGCCCGGACGTGTTGCTGCTGGACGAGCCGACCAACAACCTGGACGTGGCGGCCCGGCACCGGCTGTACGAGGTGCTCTCCGAGTTCCGCGGCTCGCTGCTGCTGGTCAGCCACGACCGTGCGCTGCTCGACCGGATGGAGCGGATCGCCGAGCTGGACGGCGGCGAACTGCGGCTGTACGGGGGCGACTTCACCGCCTACCAGGAGGCGGTGCGGGCGGAGCGGGAGGTCGCCGAGCGCAACGTCCGCAGTGCCGAGCAGCACCTGAAGCGGGAGAAGCGCGAGTTGCAGCAGGCCCGGGAGCGGGCCGAGCGGCGGGCGGGCAACGCGGCGCGGAACCTGAAGAGCGCCGGCCTGCCGAAGATCTTCGCGGGCACCATGAAGCGCGGCGCGCAGGAGTCGGCGGGCCGCTCCGGCCAGGTGCACGCGGCCCGGGTGGACGAGGCGCGGGCCCGGCTGGACGAGGCGGGGCGGGCGGTGCGCGAGGAGCAGCGGTTGAGCCTGGAGCTGCCGGACACCCAGGTGCCGGCCGGGCGGACGCTGCTGCACGCCGCGGGCCTGCGCGCCGAGTTGGGCGGCGCGCCGGTGTTCGGGCCGGACGGGGTGGACCTGATCGTGCGCGGGCCGGAGCGGATCGCGCTGACCGGCGCGAACGGCGCCGGGAAGTCCACCCTGCTGCGCCTGATCAGCGGCGGACTCCCGCTGGCCGGGGGTGAGTTGCGGCACGGCGAGGGCCGGGTGGCGTACCTGTCGCAGCGGCTGGACCTGCTGGACGAGGAGCTGTCGGTGGCGGAGAACTTCGCCCGCTTCGCGCCGGAGCGGCCGGAGGCGGAGCGGATGAACCTGCTGGCCCGGTTCCTGTTCCGGGGCGCGGGCGCCCACCTGCCGGTGCGGGTGCTGTCGGGCGGCGAGCGGCTGCGGGCGACGCTGGCGTGCGTGCTGTGCGCGGAGCCGGCGCCGCAGTTGCTGCTGCTGGACGAGCCGACCAACAACCTGGACCTGGTGGGCGTGGGCCAGTTGGAGAGCGCGCTGAACGCCTACCGGGGCGCGTTCGTGGTGGTCAGCCACGACGAGCGGTTCCTGACGGAGATCGGGGTGGGGCGCCGGCTGCTGCTGGCGGACGGGCAGTTGACGGAGGTGGCGGCGTGAGCGCGCTGCTCGCGCAGGACGTGGTGCGCGTCCTGGGCGGCCGCCGGGTGCTGGACGGGGTGTCGCTGACGGCGGCTCCCGGCCGCCGGATCGGCCTGATCGGCGAGAACGGCTGCGGCAAGTCCACCCTGCTGCGGGTGCTGGCCGGGGTGGACGAGCCGGACGCCGGGAGTGTCACCCGGCCCGCCGATCTCGGCTTCCTGCACCAGGAGTTGCCGTTCGAGGCGGACGCGACGATCGCTTCGGTGCTGGCGGACGCGCTGCGCGAGGCCCGCGCCGACCTGGCCGAACTGGAGCTCCTGGGAGCCGAGTTGGCCGCCCTTCCGGACCAGCATCCGTCCCTGCCCGGCCGGTTGGAGCGGTACGGGCAGCTGCTGGAGCGGGTCGAGGCCGGTGGCGCCTGGGACGCCGACCGCCGGGCCGCGCTGGCCCTGGAGGGCCTGGGCCTGTCCGCGCTGGCTCCGGAGCGCGCCCTCGGTTCGCTCTCCGGCGGCCAGCGCGGCCGGCTGGCACTGGCCGCGCTGCTGGTGCGCCGCCCCTCGGCGGTGCTGCTGGACGAGCCGACCAACCACCTGGACGACGCCGCGGCCGCCTTCCTGGAGGCCCAACTGCCGTCCCTGCCGGGCGCGGTGGTGGTGGCCAGCCACGACCGGGCGTTCCTGGAGGCGGTCTGCACCGACCTGGTCGACCTGGATCCGGCGGCGGACGGCCCGGTGCGCTTCGGCGGCGGCTACCTGGCCTACCTGGCCGCGAAGCGGGCCGCCCGGGAGCGCTGGGAGCGCCGGTGGGCCGAGGAGCAGCAGGAGGTGGAGCGGCTGCGGCACTCGGCGGGGGTGACCGCGCACCGGGTGGCGCCGGACCGGGGGCGCACCGACAACGAGAAGATGGGGTACGGGCACCGGGCGGGCAGGGTGCAGCAGCAGGTCTCCCGCCGGGTGCGCGATGCCTCCCGCCGCCTGGCGGAGCTGGAGCGCGCCCGGGTGGCCGAGCCGCCCGTCCCGCTGCGGTTCGCCCCGCCCGCGCTGGTGGCGGACGGGGAGGCGGACGCGCCGGAGGAGGATCCCGGCCCGCTGCTGGCGCTGCGCGGGGTCGGCGTCCCCGGGCGGTTGGCCCCGCTCTCGCTGGAACTCGCCGACGGTGACCGGCTGTTGGTGACCGGCGGGAACGGGACGGGCAAGTCGACGCTGCTGGCGGTGCTGGCCGGCCGGCCGGCGGCGCAGGTGCGGACGGCGGGCGGGGCGGTGCACCGGCGGCCCGGCCTGACGGTGGGCCTGCTGGCGCAGGACACGGTGTTCGCCCGTCCGGAGCGCACCGCCCGCGCCACCTACGCGGGGGCGGTGGGCCCGGAGCGGGCGGAGCGGGTGCCGCTGTCGGCGCTCGGCCTGCTGGCGGCGGCCGACCTGGACCGCCCGGTGGGCGCCCTGTCGGTCGGCCAGCGCCGCCGCCTGGCGCTGGCCCTGCTGGTGGCGCGGCCGCCTCGGGTGCTGCTGCTGGACGAGCCGACCAACCACCTCTCGCCGCTGCTGTGCGACGAGTTGGAGGAGGCGATCGGTGCGGGCGGGCCGGGTGCGGTGGTGGTGGCGGGGCACGACCGCTGGCTGCGCCGCCGCTGGCGGGGCCGGGAGCTGGCGCTGGGCGGTGCGGAGCGC
>NZ_JBHUWH010000063.1:0-25286 GCF_042670125.1 Kitasatospora sp. NPDC057198
GCCGCACTCACCGCGGACCTGGGCATCTCCGACGACCAACTCGCCGAGACCGCCCTGCGGTTCGTGCTCAGCGCGCCCGCGGTGTCCACCGTCATCCCGGGCATGCGCTCGGTGCGCAACGTCGAGCGCAACGCGGCGGTCGGCGACGGGGTGCCGCTGACCGAGGAGCAGCTGAAGGTGCTGGCCGGGCACCGCTGGGAGCGCAACTTCTACTCCTGAAACCCCGCCGCCACCGGCTGCCGGCGCGTGCGGTCGCCGGGTGTCGGTGGCTGTCGGCGGGTGTCGGCGCGTGCGGTTGTCGGGGGTCGGTGGCAGGCTGGGACGCATGTGCGGCCGTTTCGTCTCCACCACCCCTCCCGCCGAGCTGGTCTCCCTGCTCGGCGTCACCGACTGGGATCCGACCGAGGCCCTGGCGCCGAGCTGGAACGTCGCCCCGACCGCCCCGGTCAACGCGGTGCTGGAACGGGTGGACGCCGACACCGGCGAGGTGGCCCGCCAACTGCGGGTGCTGCGCTGGGGCCTGGTGCCGTCCTGGGCGAAGGACCGCTCCGGCGCGGCCCGGCTGATCAACGCCCGCTCGGAGACCGCCGACCAGAAGCCCTCGTTCCGCCGGGCGTTCGCCAAACGGCGCTGCGTGATCCCCGCCGACGGGTACTACGAGTGGCGCCCGGTGCCCGCCGCCGACGGCCGCAAGGCGTACAAGCAGCCGTACTTCCTCTCCACCGGCGAGGTCATGCTGATGGCCGGGCTGTACGAGTTCTGGCGGGACGCGAGCGTCCCGGAGGACGACCCGGCGGCCTGGCTGGCCACCGCGACGATCCTCACCACCGACGCCACCGACCGGGCGGGGCGGGTCCACGACCGGATGCCGATGCTGGTCACCCGGGAGGAACTGGCCGACTGGCTCGACCCGGCGAACACCGACCGCGCCGACCTGCACGACTTGCTGCACCGCCCCGCCGACGGCGACCTCTCGGTCCGGGCCGTCCCGACCACCGTCAACCGGGTCTCCACGAACGGGCCCGAGCTGCTCGCCGAAGCCCCCGACCCCCTCGGCCTGACCGGCTGACGAACCGTCACTCCCCGCTGCTGTCGCGCGAGCCGGAGACGCCGCGCCGCCGCCGGTCGCGCTCCGCCCGGCGCACCAGCTCTCCCGCGGCCAGCGTGACCCGGGCGACGCCCCGCACCCAGCCGGGGCCGCCGCGCCCGGCCCACACCACACAGCCGCAGCCGCCGAGCACCAGCACCAGGACGACGACCAGCACCGCACCGACCACGGGGAACCACCTTTCGGGTGCGACGACCGCACCGCCCGATCGTCCCAGACCACCCAGGGCTTGACACCCGCCCCGCGCACGCGCTCCGATGGGGCGCACATGACCGACTCCACTCCGCACAGCGGGCCCGCCCTCGACGCCCTCCAGGGCCTGTCCGTCGGCGACGCGCTCGGCGCCCAGTTCTTCGTCCCCGCCACCGCCCGCACCCACCTCGACGCCCGCACCGAACCGCCCGGCCCGTGGCCGTGGACCGACGACACCGAGATGGCCTGCTCGGTGTACGCCGCCCAGTACGAGCGCGGCACGATCGACACCTTCGACCTCACCCACGCCTTCGCCCGCCGGCACGACTTCGACCGCGGCTACGGCCCGGCCGCCAACCGGATGCTCCGGCTGATCCGGGAGGGCGGCGACGCCCGCCGCCTGGCCGCCGAACTCTTCGACGGCCAGGGCTCGTTCGGCAACGGAGCGGCCATGCGGGTGGCCCCGCTCGGCGCCGCGCACGCCGCCGACCCGGCCGCCGCCGTCCGCCCGGCCGCCGACACCGCCGTCACCACGCACACCCACCCGCAGGCCGTGGACGGCGCGATCGCGGTCGCCGTCGCCGCCGCCCTCGCCGTCCGGGCCCGCACCGAACCCACCACGCCCGCAGGCTACTTGCGGGACATCGCCGCCCTCACCCCGTCCGGCGCCGTCCGCCGCGGCCTGACCGAGGCGGCCGGGCTCACCGACCGCACCGACCCGCGCGCGGCGGCCGCCGTGCTCGGCAACGGCAGCCGCACCAGCGCCGCCGACACCGTCCCGTACGCGCTGTGGTGCGCCGCGCACCGGCTCACCGACTACCCGGCCGCCGTGTGGGCCGCGATCGCCGCGGGCGGCGACGTCGACACGGTCGCCGCGATCACCGGCGGCGTGGTCGCCGCCCGCACCGGCACCGCGGGCATCCCCGCCCACTGGCTGGCCGCCCGCGAACCGCTGCCCGGCTGGACGTTCCCGCCGCCGCTGCGCCCCGCCCCCGACGGCCTCGCCCCGATGAGCCTGCCGCGCCCCCACCCCGTCCCGGACCTGCGCTGGTCCGACGCGCAGTGGCACCGCTACCGGGCCGGCCTGCGCACCGCCCGCTGGCTCACCCGCACCGCCGAGGGCACCCTGCACCTGCACCGCGCCGACACCGGCCGCGAACTCTGGGCCCTGGACTTCGCCCCCGCCCCCGGCGGCCACTGGCGCCCGGTCGCCGCCCGCGCCGAGGCCCACCCCGCCCACCTGGCCGGCCCCGGACACCTGGTCGGCGTCCTGCTGGAGATCGAGCGGGACGGCGCCGCATAGGCTGGGGCGATGGTGATCGACACGGTGCTCTTCGACCTCGACGGCACGCTGATGGACCACGACGCGGCGGCCGAGGCGGCCGTCCTGGCCGGGGTCGCGGCGGAGCTGTCCGGGCGCGCCCTCGACGGCGGAACCGCCCCGGCTGCACCGGAGTTCGACCGGGACGCGGTGCTGCGGTTCTGGCGGCGGATCGAGCGCACCGAGTACGACCGCTACCTGGCGGGCGAGTTGACCGTCCAGGAGCAGCGCCGCACCCGGGCGGTCGCACTGGCCGCGCACCTCGGCCTCGGCCGGTGGTCCGCCGAACGCGCCGACGACTGGTTCGCCGGCTACCTGCGGCGCTACCGCGAGTCCTGGCGGGCCTACCCCGAAGTTCCGGACGCGATAGAGGAGTTGGGCGCCGGGCGGCGGCTCGGCGTGATCACCAACGGCGAGGGCGGCATCCAGCGCGCCAAGCTGCGCGCCATCGGCCTCGCCGCCCTCGCCCCGCACACCACCGCCTCCGGCGAGGCGGGCCGCGCCAAGCCCGACCCGGAGATCTTCCACCTCGCCTGCCGCGCCCTCGGCACCGCCCCCGAACGCACCGCGTACGTCGGCGACCGCCTCGACCTGGACGCCCGCGCCGCCACCGCCGCCGGACTGTTCGGCGTCTGGCTCGACCGCGCACCGGCCGGCCCCGGCCCCGGTACCGCGCCGCCCGCCGACGTCCCCCGGGTGCGCTCCCTCACCGAACTCCCCGCCCTGCTCGGCGCAGGCTGAACCGCCCCCGTGCCAGGGGCCGGCGGGCGGCCGAGGGGGCCGCTCGTCAGGCCAGCCCGGCCAGCCGCAGCAGCCGGTACCAGTCGTCCGGCTCGTCGGAGGTGCCCTGGACCAGCTCGAGGTAGCGCGGGGAGACCACCCACTCGGTGAAGAACTCCCCGAAGCCGTCGGCGATCCGCTCCAGGCGGCAGCCCGTGTACCAGACGAAGCCCTCCTCGGGCACCCGCCACACGCTGCCGTCGGTGCGGTCGTACAGCAGCGGATTGTCGTGCACCTCGCCGAAGTAGTAGAAGTGCGAGGCGTCCGCGAGGGTGCCCCCGCCGGGGAGGGCCGCGCCGACCAGGTTCTCCCGGACGTCCTGCCGCCACACCAGGTGGTCGCTCTCGAACAGCCGGGAGGAGCCGTTGAAGTACGGCCCGTCGGTCAGCTCCAGCAGTGCCGCGACCGGCCCCGGCGCCTGCGGGTCGACCGTCCCGGGAGCGGCCCCCGGCGGGACCGAGCACATCCACAGCTGCTCCGCGTCGCCGTGCCGCGCCAGGGTCTCGCGCAGCAGGGCCACCAGGGCGGCGTGGTCGGTGGCGGGTGCGGTGCGCTCGCTCATGCGTCCTCGTCGGTCGGTCGGTTGCCGGGTGCGGTCGATCGGTTGCCGGGTGCGGTCCGGAGCGGCCATCCTGCCAGCCGCCCCGGACAGTGCCCACGCTGCGTCAGTTCCGGCGCCACAGCCGGGAGAGCCAGGACCCGGCGTCCCCGCCCGCCTTCGCGGCCTTCGCCGCCTTCGCGTCCGCCGCGCACGAGCAGCGCTGCGACTTCGGGACGCCGGCCAGGACCTGTTCGACGTGCATGCCGCACCCGGCGAAACCGGGCTTGCCGCAGGACTTGCAGGTGGTTCGACGACACATGGTGGTGGTTCCTTTCGGTGGAGGGACGGGGAGCTCAGGAGTGCGAGAACGGGATCCGGGGCAGGACGCGGTCCAGCCACCGGGGAGTGTGCCAGGCGGCGCGCCCGGTGAGGCGGAGGACGATGGGCAGCAGCACCAGCCGGACGAGTGCGGCGTCCAGCAGCACGGCGACGCCCAGCACGATGCCCATCTCCTTGGGCGGCAGCGGTCCGGAGACGGCGAAGGTGAAGAACACCGCGACCATGACGCCGGCCGCCGCGAAGATCACCCGGCCGGAGTGGGCCAGCGCGCCGACCATGGCCTCCTTCGGATCGCCGGTGCGTTCGTAGTGCTCCTTGGCGGAGGCGAGCAGGAAGACGGTGTAGTCCATCGCGATCGCGAAGATCATCGCGAAGAAGAACACCGGCGCCCAGCCGTCCAGGAACCCCTGGGACTTGAAGCCGAGCAGTCCGGCGCCGTGGCCGTCCTGGAAGACCAGTCGGGCCACGCCGAACGCGGCGCCGGTGGACAGCAGGCCGGCGACGGTGCCGAGCGCGGCGATCAGCGGGGCGCGCAGCGCGACCAGCAGCAGGACGAAGCCGAGCGCCATCACCACGCCGATCACCAGCGGGGTCTTCTCGGTCAGCAGGTGCTGGAGGTCGAGGTTCTCCACCGCGGCGCCGCCGACCAGGGCGTCGGCGGGGAGCGAGTCGCGCAGGGAGTGGACGGTGCCGGACAGGTCGGGGCTGGAGGGGTCGACGGTGGGGACGGCCTGGATCATCGACCAGCCGGAGCCGTCCGCGGCGTTCTGGGCGGGCATGACGCCGGCGATGCCGGGGTCCGCCGCGACTACCCGGGCGGTGGCGTCGGCCCGGTCGGCGGGGGTGAGGATCTGCAGGGTGCCGGGTGCGCCCGGACCGAACGCCTGCTGGACGGCGGTGTAGCCGGCCCGGGCGTCGGCGTCGGCGGGCAGCACGGCGATCGAGGGCATCGCGGTGCGCAGCCCGACCACCGGCGCGGCCAGCGCGACCAGCACCGCCAGGGCGAGGGCGCCCCAGCGCAGCGGGTGCTTCCACAGGCGCTCGCCCCAGGCGGCGAAGCGCGGGGAGGTCTGCTGCTGCCGCCGCTTGGCCCAGGGCAGGGCGAGGGAGTCGACCCGGTGGCCGAGCCTGCCGAGGACGGCGGGGAGCAGGGTGAGGGTCGCGGCCAGGACGAACAGCACGGCCAGCATGATGCCGCCGGCCATCGAGCGGAACGCGGGGGAGGGGACGAGCATCACGGCGGACAGGCTGACCAGCACGGTCGCGCCGGAGAGCAGGACGGCCTTGCCCGCGGTGTCCATGGTCTCCGCGACGGCCTGCGGGCCGCTCTTCCCGGCGGCCCGGGCGGCGCGGAAGCGCACCACCAGGAACAGGGCGTAGTCGATGCCGAGGGCGAGCGCGAACATCATCGCGAAGTTCATCGCCCAGATCGAGACCGGGAACAGGTGGCTGATCAGCACCAGGGAGCCGGCCGAGGCGGCCAGGCCGGCCATGGTGAGCAGCAGGGGCAGGCCCGCGGCGACCAGCGAGCCGAAGGCCAGCACCAGGACGGCCAGGGTGACCGGCCAGGACATGATCTCGGACTTCATCATCGCGTCGTGGTTGGCGGTGTTGAAGTCGCTCCACAGCACGGAGGCGCCGGTGGCGTGGACGCTGATCCCGTCGGTGGAGAGGGAGTCGAGCGGCCCCTTCAGGTCGTCGGCGGCGCGGACCATGTCGTCGGGGGAGGCGCCGGCGCCGGCCAGCAGGACGGCGGTGCGGCCGTCCTGGCTGATGGTGGCGCCGGGCTGCGGCGCCACGACGGTGGAGATCCGGGCGTCGGCGGCGGCGATCTTGCCGGCCTCGGCGATGGTCTGCTGGACGGCGGGCTCGGTGACCGGGCGGTCCGCGGCCACCACGATCTGGATCGCGGACGAGGCGTTGCCCGCGAAGTGCTCCTCGGCGAGCGTGCGGACCCGCACCGACTCGGAGCCGCTGGCCTGCCAGCCCGCGCCGGACAGCGCGGAGGTGACCTGCGGGGCGAACGCGCCCAGGCCGACCACCAGCAGCAGCCAGCCGGCCAGCACGGCCTTGAAGTGGTGCACGGACCACACGCCGAGGCGGCCCAGCAGCCCCGGGCGGGGCGGGGCCGCCGCGGTGGGCGGCGCGGTGGGCGGCGCGGTGGCGGCCGGGGCCGGCCGGGTGGGGGTGGGGCGGTTCACTGGTCTCTCTCCAAGCGCAAGGGAACGAAATAATACCCCTGGGGGTATTGAAGAAGGCGTGCGGCGCCCGGGGCGTCCTGCCGTGCAGGGGCGCCCCGGGGTTCGGGTGTTCGGCGGACCGGTCGCCCGGCCGCCCGGTCGCTCAGTCGGCCGGCTGCCCGGCCGCTCAGTCGTCCAGCGAGGCGAGCGCCGCGCGCAGGCGGACGGCCGCCTCGTCCGCGACCTCGGCGAGTTCGGGCCGTCCGGTGAACCGCACCATCAGCTGTGGGTCCATCGCCTCGACCAGGACGCCGTCGGGGACGGCGCGCAGCACCACGTTGCAGGGCAGCAGCAGGCCGATCCGGCGGTCGGCCTCCAGGGCGCGGTGGGCGATCGGGGGGTTGCAGGCGCCGAGGACGAGGTAGTCCTCCAGTTCGACGCCGAGTTTGGCGCGCAGGGTGGCCGTCATGTCGATCTCGGTGAGGACGCCGAAGCCCTGCCCGGCCAGGGCGGTGCGGACCCGGTCGGCGGCCTCCGCGAAGGGGATGCCGGTCAGCGTGGCGGTGATGCCGTTCGCCATGTCGTCGAACCTCTCTCGTTGATACCCCCCTGGGTATCCAACCGTACGTCCGGTGCAACCCGGGGGCCCGCAGGCGCATTCCCCGGCGCGGCGCGATCCGCTGTGACCCGCGCCTCCGTTCCGCTCAGCCGCCGTAGCGGTGCCGCAGGTTGGGATCGTCCAGCCACCACGGCCGGTCCCCGACGGGCGCGGCCACCCCGTCCGCGCCCGCCCCGTTTGCGACCGGCGCCGCCTGTGCCCGCTCCTGCGCCCGCGCCGCCCGCGCCTCCTCCGCCGCGTCCAGGGCCGCGTCCACCGCCGCCGTCTCGGCGCGCCCGGTCACGACCAGCCGCCGGACCAGCGCGCACAGGAAGGGCAGGCCGACCAGGTCGCCGAGGATCCAGATCGCGTTGCCGCCGACGAACTGGTCCCGGGCGAGCGTCGGCCCCCAGGTGCGGCCCAGCTCCGCGTAGTACGGCTCGGCGACCACGTGGCCGCCGTACAGCAGGACGAGCGCCAGGGCCGCGTCGAAGACCACCTCGACGAAGGTGATCACCACGCCGATCAGCAGCGGGTACTCGCGTGCGACCGGGTCCAGCTGCAGGCGCGGCCAGAAGTAGAGCAGGCCCAGCAGCACCAGCACCAGGTGGAACCCGGTGTTCCAGAGCGGGCTGGTCAGGGTGTGCGCGTACCAGGGCGTGAAGTACAGCAGCCAGGGCGGCGCGACCAGCAGCACGGTCGACACCAGCGGGAACATCAGCACCCGCGAGACCCGGCCCGACAGCGCGGCGCGCAGCCGCTCCCGGCCCGCCCCCGGCAGCGCGGCGGCCAGCAACGAGACCGGCGCGCCGAGCGCCAGCAGCATCGGGACCAGCATCAGCAGCAGCACCAACTGCACCGCCCGGTCGGTGAACAGCACCCGCTCGTACACGCCCAGGCCCGAGCAGGTGGTCCACACCCAGACCGCCAGCCCGCCCAGGAACGCCGCGGTGCGGTACCAGGGCCAGCGGCCGCTCCCGCCCGTACGGTGGCGGCGCGCGCCCAGCAGGTAGCCGGCCGCGAGCGCGGCGGACAGGGCGGCGACCGCCGGTTCGAAGGTCCAGGTGTCGGCCAGCGCCGACCAGTGCCAGGGCGCGACGGCCGCGGGGTGGGTGCTCATGCCGGGTGGGCCTCCTTCGGGCGGGCGCGGTGGAACCCGGGCGGGGCACCCGGGCGTCGTCGCGGGGAGCGGGCGCGAACCGCGGGCCCGACTCCGACGTCTACACCGCTGTAGAATCTACCGAGTGGGGGAGCCCGGGTGGAAACCGCCCCGCGCAGCACCGGCCGGCGCCTCGCCGCCCGCCGCCGCAACCGCGAACTCTTCCTGCTGGTCCTCGCGGTGGCGGTCTGCCTCGCCGCCTGGACCAGCGCGAGCCTCGCCCTGCGCGACACCCTCCCGCCCGGCCTGCTCCCGTACGGCACCGGCCTCGGCGCGCTCGCCCTGCTGCTCCACCTCGCCGTCCGCCGCGCCGCCCCCTACGCGGACCCGCTGATCCTGCCGCTCGCGGTCCTCCTCACCGGCTTCGGACTCGCCCTGCTCGACCGCCTCGACCACTCGTACGCGCTCTGGCACGCCGCGAAGGGCGACTGGCAGAAGCTCCCTGCCGCGCCCGCCCAGGTGCGCTGGACGGTGATCGCCGCCCTGCTGGCCGTCGCCGTGCTGGTCGCCCTCCGGCACCACCGGCTGCTCCAGAAGTACGTCTACCTGACCATGGCGGTCGCCCTGGCCCTGCTCGCCGCACCCGCGTTCTTCCCCGGCGACACCCTCGGCGCCAAACGCTGGATCCGCCTCGGCGGGCTCTCCTTCGAACCGGACGAGTTCGTCAAGGTCGCCATCGCCGTCTTCTTCGCCGGCTACCTCACCGCCAACCGGGACGCCCTCGCCCTCACCGGCCGCCGGGTCTGGGGCCTGCGCCTGCCGCGCGGCCGCAACCTCGGCCCGGTGCTGGCGATCTGGGTGGTCAGCCTGCTGGTCCTGGTCTTCGAACGCGACCTCGGCACCTCGCTGATCTTCTTCGGCGTCTTCGTGGTGATGCTCTACACCGCCACCGAACGCACCGGCTGGGTGGTCATCGGCCTGCTGATGGCCGCCGCCGGCGCGACCGTCGTCGGCGACCTCGAACCCCACGTGCACGGCCGGGTCGAAGCCTGGCTGCACCCCCTCGACATCTACCGACCCGTCCACGACCCGGCCCTGATCTCCGACCAGCCCGCCCAGGCCCTGTTCGGCCTCGGCTCCGGCGGCATCCTCGGCACCGGCCTCGGCCAGGGCCGCCCCTTCCTGATCGGCTTCGCCGGGCGCAGCGACTTCATCTTCACCACCATCGGCGAGGAACTCGGCCTGGCCGGCTCGATGGCCGTCCTGCTGCTCTACGCCCTCCTCTTCGAACGCGCCCTGCGCACCGCCCTCTCGCTCACCGACCCCTTCGGCAAACTCCTCGCCACCGGCCTCGCCACCACCATCGCCCTCCAGGTCTTCGTCGTCGTCGGAGGCGTCACCGGCCTCATCCCCCTCACCGGCAAGGCCCTCCCCTACCTCGCCGCAGGAGGCTCCTCGCTCACCGCGAACTGGCTGCTCACCGCGATCCTGATCAAACTCTCGGACGCGGCAGGCCGAGCCGAACTGGAGCCGGTGCCGGTGTGAGAAAGCCGCCTGCGGCGGGCCGGGACGGCCGAGCCGTTGCCGGTGCCGGTGCCGAGTTGAGAGCCGCCTGCGGCGGGCTTGGCGCTCAGCGGGTTCAGGTCGAACGGGAGCCGTTGCCGGTGCTGGCCTGAGATCGCCTGCGGCGGGCTCGGACGGTTGGGCAGGTGCCGCTACCGACCCGAGAGCCGCCTGCGGCAGGCTCGGGCAGTCCGGCGGGTCGGGCTCCCGCCAGAGCCGGAGCGCGGTCCGTCCCCTCCCGTCCCCCTCCGTCTCCTCCCGTCCCGTTCCGTGCGGTGGGCTGCCGCCTGTTCAGGCCAGGGCGTGCAGGCCGAGGGCGAGTAGGGCGGTGGCGGTGGCGCGGGTGGTCCAGGGGCGGGGGCGGGGGGTGGTGCGGGCGAGCAGGGTGGTCCAGCCGAGCAGCCAGGTGGCGAGGAGGGCGGCGTGGGCGGCGGCGAGGGTGAGGATCTGGGCGGGCAGCGGGCGGGTGGCGTCGAGGAACTGCGGGACGAGGGTGAGGTAGATGGAGGCGGCCTTCGGGTTGAGGACGTTGGCCAGCAGGGCCTGGACGAAGGCGGGGCTGTCGTGTCGCGGGCGGCGGGTCGGGGCGCGTCCGGCGGAGCGCCAGGTCCAGGCGGCGAGGCCGATCAGGTAGGCCCCGCCGGCGAGGCGGACGGCGGTGAGGGCGCCGGGGTGGTGCGCGGTGAGGCCGGCCAGCCCGGCGAGGGCGAGGGCGGCGTGGACGACCAGGCCGGTGACGGTGCCGAGGATGACGGGCAGTGCGCGGCGGCGGCCGTGTTCGGTGATCTGCCGGAGCAGCAGGGCCAGGCTCGCGCCGGGGGTGGCGATCAGCGGGAGCAGGGCGAGCAGGAACCCGGCGACGGTGCGGGGGGTGGCCATGGCGGGGGCTCCGGGGCGGGGTCAGAGCACGACGCGGTAGTGCGTGGTGAGTCGGCGCTGTTCGTCCAGGACGTGGTAGGCGAGCGCGGGCGGCTGGTCGCGGCCGATGAAGTCCTCGGTCTCCCAGGGGAGTTGCAGTGTCCAGGTGATGGCGGGGCCGACGATCAGCGGCCGTCCGGCGAAGGTCGAGGCGGCGGCGGTGTGGGCGTGGCCGGTGAGGACGGCGACCACCTCGGGGTGGGTGTCGAGCAGGGCGGCGAGGTCCTCGGGGTGCTGGAGGGTGTACGCGTCGGGCATCGGGTGGTGCAGGAACACCGGCGGCTGGTGGAAGGCGAGCAATGCGGGGGTGCCGGGCGGGAGTTCGGTGAGGGTGCGGTCGATCCAGGCGAGCGTGCCGGGCTCCAGCAGGCCCTCGTCCCGGCCGGGGACGGTCGAGTCGATCATCAGGATCGCGGTGCCGCCGACCAGGTGCGCCCGGTTGACCGGGGTGGTGTCCGGGGCTTCGCCGAGCAGGGCCGCGCGGTAGGCGGGGCGGCGGTCGTGGTTGCCGGGGCAGTGCAGGACGGGGAAGGGGAGGCCGGCGAGGAGTGCGGCCGCCTCCCGGTACTCGTCCTCGGCGCCGTGGTCGGCGATGTCGCCGGTGACCAGCAGCGCGTCGACGGGCCGGGCCAGGCCGCGCAGGTGGCGCACGGTGCGTTCGGCGCGTTCGGTGGCGCGCTCGGTGCCGTCGAGGTGGAGGTCGCTGATCTGGGCCAGCAGCAGGGTCACGGGGGCTCCTTCGCCGTCTTGCCTAATGGTTGGCTTTCGCTTTGGCGTTAGGGACTCTAGGCTAGGGGTGAACCGCCCGGCAAGGGAGAATGCGCACGGACGGCACGGACGGCACGGACGAGGAGAGGACGGCACGGTGAACGACGGCGGCACGCAACAGCGCTGGCCCGCACTGGAGTTGGTGGGCACCATCCGCCACGACGGCAACGGCGGCGTGCTGGACGACCTGGCGGAGCCCGCCGGCGCGGCCGCCTGGCTGGCCGAGCACGCCGAGCACTTCACCGGCCCGGCCGAACTCCCCTCCCTGGATTCTGAGTTGCACGCCGAGGTGGTCGCGCTGCGCCGCGCCGCCCGCGCCCTGTTCGCCCGCGCGGTCAGCCCCGGCCCGGCCAGCCGGGCCGACGCGCACCGGCTGATGCCCGCCGACGAGGCGCTGGCCCGGCTGAACGCCGCCGCCGCGCTCGACCCGGTCGTCCCGCGGCTGGACTGGGCCGCGGACCCGGGCGCCCCGGCCCTGGTCCGCCCGCTTTCCTCGACTGCCGACCCCCGGGCCCGGCTGCTTGCCGCCCTGGCCCGCGCGGTGATCGAGTTCCTGGCCGGGCCGCAGCGCGAACAGCTGAGGGCCTGTCAGGCGCCGCGCTGCGTCCGCTACTTCGTCAAGGCCCACGGCCGCCAGGAGTGGTGCAAGACCTCCTGCGGCAACCGCGCCCGGGTCGCCCGGCACTACGACCGGCAGCGCGCCGGCGCGGAGGGCTAGCGGAGGGCCAGCGGGGGGCTGGCGGAGGGCTGGCGGAGGGCTGGCGGAGGGTTAGCCCTCCAGGGCCGCCAGCGAGGCCACCGCCAGCGCGGCGGCCCGCTCGGTGGTCGGCCGGAACGGGGCGCCGGACTCCAGGGCGGTGACGGCCGCGTTCACCAGGCCCTGGAGCAGTTGCGCGGTGCGCAGCGGCGTCCGGTCGCCGAGCTCGGACAGGGCGCTGACCAGCGGCGACAGCAGCTTGCGGTGGGCCTCCCCGGCGGCCTCGCGCAGCGCCGCCGCGTCCCGGTCGCCGGCCAGCGCGCGGGCGATCCGGTGCTCGCCGTCGCGCACCAGCTCGCACTGGGCGCGCACGTACGCGGCGACCTGCTGCTCGGGGCCGTCGGCGGCGGCCATCGCGGCGGTGATCCGCTCCGTCCACACCGGGGTGGACTCGTGCACCACGGCGGCCAGCAGCGCCGACCGGTCGGGGAAGTACTTGTAGACGCTGTTGCGGGCCAGGCCGGTGCGCCGGGCGACGGCGGTGAAGGTCACGGCGGCGGCGTCGCCCTCGGACTCCAGCAGTTCCCGGGCGGCCGCGATCAGCGCCCGGTGCTGTTGGGCGCGGTGGTCGGCGACGGTGGCGGCACTGATCTTCGGCACCCGCCCAGTCTAGGAGGCGCCGGGGCCGCCGCGGGCACCCCGATTTGGGGACGGGGCGTCGCCATGCCCTATGTTGAGGACACATCGTCCCCATCATGGAAGGAGCACGGTGTACCTCGCCCTGCTCGAACTCAAGGCCGCCCGCGGCCGATTCCTGCTCATGGGCTGCGTCGTCCTGCTGGTCGCCGCCCTGGTCGGGATCGTCTCCGGCTTCACCACCGGCCTCGGCGACGACACGGTCTCCGCCCTGCGCCGCCTGCCCGCCTCCCACCTGGCGTTCTCCCCGGACGCCGAGTCCGACCAGTTCGCCCGCAGCCTCGTCCCCGCCGAGACCCTCGACCGCTGGCGGGAGCGGCCCGGCGTCCAGGCCACCCCGCTCGGCGTCTCCATCACCCGCGGCACCACCGACCGGCACACCGAGGTCGACCTCGCCGCGTTCGGCGTCGAACCCGGCTCCTTCCTCGACCCCGGCGCCGAGGACGGACAACCCCTCCGCGGCGACGACCAGTTGGTGATCTCCCGCAAGCTCGCCGACGAGGGCGTCCGGATCGGTGACACCCTCACCGTCGACCGCCTCGGCATCGCCCTGGAGGTCACCGGCATCACCGCCCGCTCCTCCTACGGACACGTCCCCGCCGGGTACGTCACCACCGCCACCTGGCAGCGCATCCGCTTCACCACCCCGGGCGCGCAGGCCCCCGCCGCCGAACTCCCGCAGCAGTACGGCGCGATCGCCCTGCGCACCACCGGCGGAGCCGAACTCGCCACCGCCGACCGGCAGTTCGGCACCCGTACGATCACCCTCGACGCGGCGTACGCGGCCGCCCCCGGCTACACCGGCGAACGCGTCACCATGACCTCCATCCAGTTCTTCCTCTACCTGATCGCCCCGCTGGTGGTCGGCGCCTTCTTCGGCGTCTGGACGGTGCAGCGCCAACCCGAACTCGCCCTGCTGCGCGCGATGGGCGCCTCCCGCCGCCGCCTGCTCGGCCACACCCTGGCCCAGGCCGCCGCGGTCGTCCTCGGCGGCACCCTGGCCGGCGCCGCCCTCGCCTCGGCCGTCGGACTCCTGGTCGGCACCGAAGTCCCGTTCAGCCTCCCGGGGTCGTCCCTCGCCGCCACCATGGGCACCGTCGCCCTCGCCGCCCTCGCCGGGGCCGCGCTCACCCTCCGCCGGGTCGCCGAGGCCGACCCGATGACCATGCTCGGGGCCGCACGATGACCGCACTGAACCTGCACGGCGTGAGCGTCTCGCTCGGCCGCGGCGACGCCCGCACCCCCGTCCTGCGCGCCGTCGACGCCACCTGCGCGCCCGGCGTCCTGACCGCCCTGGTCGGCCCCTCCGGCTCCGGCAAGTCCACCCTGCTCGCCGTCGCAGGCGCCCTGCTGCGCCCCGACGAGGGCCGGGTCCTGCTCGGCGGGACGGACCTCGCCGCGCTCACCGACGCCGAACGGGCCCGGGTCCGCCGCGAACGTATCGGCTACGTGTTCCAGAGCGGCAACCTGCTCGGCGGCCTCACCGCCGTCGAACAACTCCTCGCCGCCGCCTCGGTGGCCGGCCGCCCCGCCAGGCGGCTGCGCGCCGCGGCGGAGAGCGCCCTCGCCGAAGTCGGCCTCGCCCACCGCCTGCACCACCGCGCCGACCGGCTCTCCGGCGGCGAACGCCAGCGCACCGCCCTGGCCCGCGCCCTGTTCCTCGAACCCGACCTCCTGCTGATCGACGAACCCACCGCCGCCGTCGACCGCACCCAGGCCGCCGCCCTCACCGCCCTCATCGCCACCACCGCGCAGCAGCGCGACTGCGCGGCCCTGGTCGCCACCCACGACCCCGTCGTGGTGGAGGCCGCCGGAGCGACCGTCGCGATGTGAAGCGAAACCAGGGGCGCGGGGAATTGCGCGCAACGGCAGGAGCACGCCGGCAGGATCGCGGGACAGCGTAAGTGATTGCCTGCCCCGCGATCCTGCTGTGCGTCCACCCGCGTCAGCGCAGGTTGTTGCGCTCCGCGGACCTCTCGCTGCGCGAGGCGTCCAGCATCCCCACCCGCTCGACGACCTTCACCCGCTCGCGGCCCTCGGCCGCGCCGAGGGCCTTCTCGTGGGCGTCCAGGTGGTGCCACCCCTCCCAGGTGGTGAAGTCGACGCCGCGGCCGCGCAGGAAGTCGACGACCGCGTCCTCGGACGGCTCGGCCGCCTCGCGGAGCAGGCCCGCCCCGTGGTCGGCGACCAGGCAGGCGACGGTCTCGTTGGCGTCGCCCTTGGTGTGGCCGATCAGGCCGACGGGTCCGCGCTTGACCCAGCCGGTGACGTAGACGGAGGGCAGGTGGGCGCCGTTCTCCTGGACGCGGCCGGCCTGGTGCGGGACGGTCGAGGTGAGGGCGTCGAAGGGCAGCTTGGGCAGTTCGTCGGAGCGGTAGCCGACCGCCCGGTAGACCGCCTGGACGGGCCACTCGCGGTAGGTGCCGGTGCCGACCGTGTTGCCGGTGCCGTCGAGCGCGGTGCGCTCGGTGCGCAGCGCGACGACGCGGCCGTCCTCGCCGAGCACCTCGACCGGGTTCTCGAAGAAGTGCAGGTGGATCCGGTGCGGCCGGTCGCCGACGTCGCGGATCGCCCAGTTCTCCAGGGTGGAGGCGACCATGTCGGCCTGCTTGTTGGCGCGCCGGGTGGCGATCGAGGCGTCGTCGTAGTCGATGTCCTCGGGGTCGACGACCACCTCGATGGTGGGGGAGTGGTCGAGCTCGCGCAGCTCCATCGGGGAGAACTTGGCCTGCGCGGGCCCGCGCCGCCCGAACACGTGCACCTCGACGGCCCGGTTCGCGGCCAGGCCCTGGTACACGTTCGGCGGGATCTCGGTGGGCAGCAGCTCGTCCGCGGTCTTGGCGAGGACGCGGGCCACGTCGAGCGCGACGTTGCCGACGCCGAGGACGGCGACCTGCTCGGCCTCCAGCGGCCAGGTCCGCGGCACCTCGGGGTGGCCGTCGTACCAGGAGACGAAGTCGGCGGCGCCGTACGAGCCGTCCAGCTCGATGCCGGGGATGCTGAGGTCGCGGTCGGCCTCGGCGCCGGTGGCGAAGACCAGGGCGTCGTAGAAGCGGTGCAGTTCGTCGAGCGAGAGGTCGCCGGGGTAGTCGACGTTGCCGAGCAGGCGGACCTGGGGCTTGTCGAGGACCTGGTGCAGGGCGGTGATGATGCCCTTGATCCGGGGGTGGTCGGGGGCGACGCCGTAGCGGATCAGGCCGAAGGGGGCGGGCAGGCGCTCGATCAGGTCGATGGAGACGCCGGGGGCGGCGGCCAGTTCGGACTTCAGCAGCGCGTCGGCGGCGTAGATCCCGGCGGGGCCGGAACCGACGATGGCCACCCGGACGGGGCGGGGCATGGGCAGGTACTCCTGTTCGACTCGGGGCGCGTACCGCTCAGCCTTCCGGCCGGCGCCCGCGCCCGGTACGGGGCTCCGGCTTATGTCGTCATAAGCCGGAGCTATGGCCCCCCAAAGTTCCGCCTATGCGGCGGCCCCGCCCCCCAGCATGCACCAGCCCGCACCGGAGCCCCGCCCCGGGTCCGCCCCGCTCACTCGTAGCGCAGCCGCAGCGACTCCTCCTCGGCGGCCGCCACCTGCTCCAGGGTCAGCGCCGGGTCTCCCACGTGGGAGAGGGTGATCTCGGCCGAGCTGGGCGCCGCGTCGGCGGGCGGCCACTGCTCGGGCCGCCAGGCGGAGGCGCGCAGCAGCGCCTTCGGGCAGTGCTGGTACACCTCGTCCGCGGCCACCACGATCGCGGTGCGCGGCGGCTTGCCCACCGGCGTCAGCCGCGCCAGCAGCTCCGGGTCCTCGCTGACGCAGGCCCGCCCGTTGACCCGCAGGGTGGCGGCCCGGCCGGGGACGAGGAAGACCAGCCCGGCCCGCCCGGTGGCGGCGATGTTGTGCAGGCTGTCCAGGCGCCGGTTGCCGGTGGCGTCGGGGATCGCCAGGGTCCGCTCGTCCAGCACCGCGACGAAGCCGGGCGGGCCGCCGCGCGGGGTGGCGTCGCAGTTGCCCTCGGCGTCGGCGGTGGCCAGGAAGACCAGCGGGGAGCAGCCGATGAGCCGGCGCGCCGCCTCGTGCAGGTGGTCCACCTGCTTGCGCCGCACCAGTTCGCTCGGCTGCTCGTACAGGGCCCGCAGGCGGGCCGGTTCGCGGATCGCGTCCGCGGCGAGGGCGTCGAAGATCACGCGCCCCGACGCTACCGCCGCTTATCTAGACGTGCAGCGGCACCGGGTGCACCTCGTCCGCCGGGTGCCCGGTGCGCTCGTGCACGCGCTGCACGGCCTCCCGGGACGGGGCGGAGGACAGGCAGTAGACGGTGCCCGAGTCCGGGTCGGCCCACGCCTGCCGGAACTCCACGCCCTCCTCGCCCTGCGCCGCGAGGTCCGCCTCGTGCGCGGCCTTCAACTGCTCGGCGGTGATGCCCGCCATTCCGTGGTGGACGTCCATGAACATCGCCATCGCGGTTCAACTCCTCGGCCGGGAGCCCTCCGTGCGGAGAACCATTCCCTCCCACCGTGCGCCGCCGACGTGAACCAGGCCACAGGAGACGTCCTTGCGGCCCGACCGCCCGCGCGTGCAACAATGTGGGTGCAGTACCAGTGACGTTCAGCGCACTCCGGGGTCGGTGAAAATCCGAACCGGCGGTTACAGTCCGCGACCCGTCCGCAGCCAGCGGCCGGTTGACCAGGTGAAATTCCTGGACCGACGGTTAAAGTCCGGATGGGAGGCGTGCGCGGCGGACGAAGCGTGTTCAGCACCGCGGCCCACCCGAGGGCCGGGGTGCGCGAAGCAGGACGGCAGCGAACCCGTGCCCCGGCGAGGAAGCCCAGGCACCCCGGGTCCGCCCCGTCGGGCATGCGTCCGCAGTCAACTCCCATGAGCCGCCCCGGAGTCCGCGCCCCAAGCGCGAGGAGAACCCGGGTGTTCACCGGCATCATCGAAGAGCTCGGCGAGGTCGTCTCCATCGAGGAGATCGGCGAATCCTCGCGCATCCGCCTGCGCGGACCGGTCGTGACGGCCGACGCCCGGCACGGCGACTCGATCGCGGTCAACGGCGTCTGTCTGACCGTCCTCGACGACAACGAGCAACTAGCCGACCGCAGCGGCGAGTTCAGCGCCGACGTGATGCGCGAGACGCTGCTGCGCTCCAGCCTCGGCGTGCTGCGCCCCGGCTCCCGGGTCAACCTGGAGCGGGCGATGGCGCTCGGCGCCCGGCTCGGCGGCCACCTGGTGCAGGGGCACGTCGACGGCACCGGCACGCTGCTCTCCCGCGCGCCCGGCGACCTCGGCGCGGACGGGAATCCGCGCTGGGAGGTGCTGCGTTTCAGCCTTCCGCAGCCGATCTCGCGCTACCTGGTGGAGAAGGGGTCGATCACCGTGGACGGAGTGAGCCTGACCGTCGTCGAGGCGGCCCTCGACTCGTTCACCGTCTCGCTGATCCCCGCCACCCTCGCCCTCACCACGCTGGGGGCCAAGCAGGTCGGCGAGCCCGTCAACCTCGAGGTCGACGTCCTCGCCAAGTACGTCGAGCGGCTGCTCGACACCCGTGCGCTGCCCGACACCCTGGGGGGTACCAAGTGAGTTCGTTCGCGGAGCTGACCTTCACGGCCTTCGGCGAGCAGGTCAAGGTCGCCGACATGGTCGGCAACCTGATAGGTCTGACCGGCCTGGTCCTCGGCTGGCGCCGCTCGGTGCTGACCTGGCCCGCCCAACTGCTGGCCGGCGCGGTGCTGATCACCGTCTTCCTGAACAGCCACATGCCCGGCCTGATCGGCAAGCAGGCGATCGTCGTGGTCGCCTCGGTCTGGGGCTGGACGCAGTGGCGGCGCGGCCGCCGCGACACCGGTCAGGTCGAGATCCGCTTCGCCACCTGGACCGAGCGGGCCGTGCTGGTGGGCGCCACCGCGGCCGGCACCGCCGCCGTCGCCGCGCTCTTCCACGCCAAGCCGGACCTCTCCTACGCCCCGCTGTTCGACGCCTACATCTTCGTCGGCACGCTGGCCGCGATGTACGCCCAGGCCCGCGGCTGGGTCGAGTTCTGGTTCGCCTGGCTGGCCGTCGACCTGATCGGCGTGCCCTACGCCTACCAGCACGGCTACTCCTTCACCGCCCTGACCTTCACCGTCTACTTCGTCCTGGTGGTGGCCGGCCTGGCCGGCTGGTGGACGAAGGCCCGCACCGCCCGCACCGCCCCGCTCGCCAAGGGAGCCGCCGCATGAGCACCGAGCCCGCCGACCGGCCGCCGTCCGCCGACCGGCCGCCGTCCGCCGAGCCACTGGCCGCCGAGCCGCTGGCCCTCGACCCGGTCGAGCGCGCGATCGCCGACATCGCGCTCGGCCGTGCCGTGATCGTGGTCGACGACGAGAACCGCGAGAACGAGGGCGACATCGTCTTCGCCGCCTGCGCCGCCACCCCCGAACTGCTGGCCTTCACCGTCCGGTACTCCTCCGGCGTGATCTGCGTGCCGATGACCGGCGAGGAGCTCGACCGGCTGAAGCTGCCGCCGATGACCCGGGTCAACGAGGACCGCAAGGGCACCGCCTACGCCGTCTCGGTGGACGCCCGCGACGGCGTCTCCACCGGCATCTCGGCCGCCGACCGGGCCCGCACCGTCAAGCTGCTGGCCACCCCCGGCACCGAACCGGCCGACCTGACCCGCCCCGGGCACGTCTTCCCGCTGCGCGCCGTCGACGGCGGCGTGCTGGTCCGCCCCGGCCACACCGAGGCTGCCGTCGACCTGGCCCGCCTCGCCGGGCTCGCCCCGGCGGGCGGCATCGCCGAGGTGGTCAACGACGACGGCACCATGGCCCGGCTCCCCGAACTGCACGCCTTCGCCCGCGAACACGGCCTGGCGATCATCTCGATCGAGGACCTGATCGCCTACCGGCGCCGCACCGAACTGCACGTCGACCGCGCCGCCGTCACCCAACTTCCCACCGAGCACGGCACGTTCACCGCCGTCGGCTACCGCGGCACGATCGACGGCACCGAGCACCTGGCCCTGGTGGCCGGCGGCCTGGACGCGGACGGCCGGATCCCGGACGGCGAGGACGTGCTCGTCCGGCTGCACTCCGAGTGCCTGACCGGCGACGTGTTCGGCTCGCTGCGCTGCGACTGCGGCCCGCAGCTGCACGCCTCGCTGGCCGCCGTCGCCGAGGCCGGCCGCGGCGTGGTGCTCTACCTGCGCGGCCACGAGGGCCGCGGCATCGGCCTGGCCCACAAGCTGCGCGCCTACCAGCTCCAGGAGCAGGGCCTGGATACCGTCGACGCCAACCTCGACCAGGGCCTGCCCGCCGACGCCCGCGACTACTCGATCGGCGCGCAGATGCTCACCGACCTCGGCGTGCGCTCGCTGACCCTGCTCAGCAACAACCCGGCCAAGCAGACCGCGCTCACCGAGTACGGCCTCAAGGTCGCCGCCCGCCGCCCGCTGCCCACCGCCGCCGGCGAGCACAACCTGCGCTACCTGCGCACCAAGCGCGACCGGATGGGCCACGACCTGCCGTGGCTCGACGACGACGGCAAGTAACCGCACCAGCACCAGCACCCGCACCAGCGCACCAGCACCAGCACCCGCACCAGCGCACCGACACCGAACGAGCAGAGGAAGACCACCATGGCCGGCCACGGAGCCCCCGTCCTGTCCCCCGAGAGCCTGGAGAACACCGCCGACCTGCGGGTCGCGGTGGTCGCCGCGCAGTGGCACGAGCAGGTGATGAACGGACTGCTGGACGGCGCCCGGCGCGCCCTGGAGGAGCTCGGCGTGGACGGCGGCGCCACCGTGGTCCGCGTCCCCGGCACCTTCGAGCTGCCGGTCGCCGCACGGCGGCTGGCCGACGCGGGCTACGACGCGGTGGTGGCGCTGGGCGTGGTCATCCGCGGCGGCACCCCGCACTTCGACTACGTCTGCCAGGGCGCCACCCTCGGCCTGACCAGCGTCTCGGTGGACACCGGCGTCCCGGTCGGCTTCGGCGTGCTCACCTGCGACACCGAGCAGCAGGCGCTCGACCGGGCCGGGCTGCCCGGCTCCGCCGAGGACAAGGGCCACGAGGCGGTCACCGCCGCGGTCGCCACCGCCGCCGCGCTGCGCGCGGTCTCCAAGGCGTGAGGCAGCCCGGACGTCCATCCGACTGTCCACGGTGCGAAACCGTTTACCGTACGTCAGCCCGCACCCCGTAAGGTGAGCCCATCATGGCTTCCAAGACATTCGAGGAGCTCTTCGTCGAGCTCCAGCAGAAGGCCGCCACCGGCGACCCCGCGACCTCCCGCACCGCCCAGCTCGTGCAGCAGGGCGTCCACGCGATCGGCAAGAAGGTCGTCGAGGAGGCCGCCGAGGTCTGGATGGCCGCCGAGTACCAGTCGCCCGAGGAGGCGGCGGAGGAGATCTCGCAGCTCCTCTACCACGTCCAGGTGATGATGCTCGCCCGCGGGCTGACGCTCGAAGACGTCTACAAGTACCTCTAAGCCACAGCCCCACCACATTGATCGCCAACGCGAAGGGTTCGCCTCTCATGCTCCGCATCGCCGTCCCCAACAAGGGTTCGCTCTCGGGTCCCGCGGCGGAGATGCTCCATGAGGCCGGCTACCGGCAGCGCAAGGAGGCCAAGGAACTCGTCCTGGTCGACCCGGACAACCAGGTCGAGTTCTTCTTCCTGCGCCCGCGCGACATCGCCGTCTACGTCGGCTCCGGCCGCCTCGACGTCGGCATCACCGGCCGCGACCTGCTGCTGGACTCGGCCTCCGAGGCCGAGGAGGTGCTCGCGCTCGGCTTCGCCGGCTCGACCTTCCGGTTCGCCAAGCCGGTCGGCACCGCGATCTCCGACGTCCGCGACCTGGACGGCCTGCGGATCGCCACCTCGTACACCGGCCTGGTCGAGCAGCACCTCGCCGAGCACGGCGTCAAGGCCACCGTCACCAAGCTGGACGGTGCGGTCGAGACCGCCGTGCACCTGGGCGTCGCCGACGTGATCGCCGACGTGGTGGAGACCGGCACCAGCCTGCGCAACGCGGGCCTGGAGGTGTTCGGCGACCCGATCCTGGTCTCCGACGCCGTGGTGATCCGCTCCAAGGGCGCCGGCGAGGACGCCGCGGTCGAGCAGTTCCTGCGCCGCCTGCAGGGCGTGCTGGTGGCCCGCCGCTACGTGCTGATGGACTACGACATCCGCGCCGAGAAGGTCGGCGAGGCCGTCGCCCTCACCCCGGGCCTGGAGTCGCCGACCGTCTCGCCGCTGCACACCGAGGGCTGGGTGGCCGTCCGCTCGATGGTGCTCCGCAAGGAGGCCCAGCGGATCATGGACGACCTGTGGGCGATCGGCGCCCGCGCCATCCTGGTCACCAACATCCACGCCTGCCGCATCTGACCCCGACCCGCCACCGGGCGGGGACCACCACCCCCGGTCCCCGCCCCGCCCTGGAGCCACCCGTGTCCACCGCCGCCGCCACCGCCCTGCCCGTCACCTGGGCACCCCGCCGCAACCGCGTCGTGCTCTACGCGCTGGGCGCCGTGATGGTGGTGCTGTTCTCGGCGCTCGCCGTCGTGCTGCCGGAGAGCTGGCAGTTCAACGACCGGGCGATGATGGTCGGCTCCGGCCTGCTGTTCGCCGCGGTCGGCCTGATGCTGGCCCGCCCCAAGGTGGTCGCCGACGAGGCGGGCCTGACGGTGGTCAACTTCGTCCGCAGCCGCCGGCTGTCCTGGGCCGAGGTGGTCCGGGTGAACTTCCGGGCCGGCGACCCCTGGGTGGTGCTCGACCTCGCGGACGGCACCGCGCTGGCCGCCGTCGGCATCCAGCCCGGCGGCGGGCGCGAGCAGGCCATCGCCGCCGCCCGCGCCCTGCGCGACCTGGTCGAGCAGCGCGGCGGGGCCCGGGAGCAGCGGCACTGACACGCCCCCGGACGGACGGGTCGAACAGGCCCGGAGAAGCGTTCGGGTATCGTCTACGCTGGTAAAACCGCGGCAAAGCCCCACGCAGTACCGGGCTTTCCGCCTCCGCCCGCGACCAGAGGAGTGACACCTCCCCTCGATGGACGATCCGTCCGGTAGTACCCGCGCCGCCGCGCACGTTTCCAGCCGGGGAAGGCGGGCGGCCCGATGACCACCGCCTGGCTCCTGCTGCTCGCGGCCCTCCTGCTCATCCTCGCCAACGGCCTGTTCGTGGCCGCCGAGTTCGCGTTCGTGACCGCCGACCGCGGCACCGTGGAACGCGCCGCGGCCACCGGCGACCGGCGGGCCAGGAGTCTCTCCAAGGCCCTGCACCAGCTGTCCTTCCAGCTCTCCGGCGCCCAACTCGGCATCACCATCACCTCGCTGGTGGTCGGCATGCTCGCCGAACCGGCGCTGTCCGTCCTGCTCACCCCGGTGTTCACCGCCGTCGGCCTGCCCGAGTCGGCGGCCCGCGGCACCGCGGTGGCGGTCGGCCTGGTGCTGGCCACCGTGATCCAGATGGTGATCGGCGAGCTCGTCCCGAAGAACTGGGCGATCTCCCGCCCGATCCAGGTCGCCTATGCCGTGGTCGGCCCGCAGCGGGTCTTCTCCGCCGCCTGCCGCCCGCTGATCGCCTTCCTCAACGGCTCCGCCGACCGGATCGTCCGGATGTTCGGCGTCGAACCGCAGGAGGAGCTCGGCCACGCCCGCACCGCCGACGAACTCGTCGCACTGGCCCGGCACTCCTTCCAGGCCGGCGTCATGGACGAGCAGTCCGCGACGCTGTTCGTCCGCACCCTGGGCCTGCGCGAGCTGACCGCCGAGTCCGTGATGACCCCGCGGATCGACGTCGCCGCCCTCCAGGAGGACGCCACCGCCACCGACGTGCTCAACCTGACCCGGGCCACCGGGCTGAGCCGCTTCCCGGTGTACGCCGAGAGCCTCGACGAGGTCACCGGCACCGTCACCCTCAAGGACGCCCTCGCCGTCCCCGCCGCCCGCCGCGACCACACCAGGGTCCGCCACCTGTGCGCCCCGCCGCTGCTGGTCCCCGAGACCATGCCCGCCGAGCGGCTGCTCGACCTGCTGCGCGGCCGCGAACCGATGGCCGTGGTGGTCGACGAGTACGGCGGCACCGCCGGCGTCGCCACCATCGAGGACATCGTCGAGGAGGTGGTCGGCGAGGTCCAGGACGAGCACGACCCCGCCGACACCCCCGACCTGCGCCCGCTCGCCCCGCGCGACGGACTGCCGGTCTGGGACGCCGACGGCCGGGCCCGGCTCGACCAGCTCGCCAAGATCGGCCTGAACGCCCCCGACGGCCCGTACGAGACGCTCGGCGGCCTGCTCGCCGACCTGCTCGGCAAGCTCCCCGCCGTCGGCGAGCGCGCCCAGCTGCCCGGCTGGGAGCTGACCGTGACCGCCGTCGACCGGCACCGCACCAGCCGGGTCGAGGTCCGGCGCGTCCACGACGACCGGAACGACGACCGGGACGGCACCCGATGAGCGCCCTGCAACTCGCCTTCTCCCTGCTCCTGCTGCTCGGCAACGCCTTCTTCGTCGGCGCCGAGTTCGCCGTCATCTCGGTGCGCCGCAGCCAGGTCGAACCGCTCGCCGAGGCCGGCGACAAGCGCGCCCGCACCGTGCTGCACGCGCTGTCCAACGTCTCCGCGATGCTGGCCGCCGCCCAGCTCGGCATCACCGTCTGCTCGCTGCTGCTGGGCGCGCTCGCCGAACCCACCATCGCGCACCTGCTGGAGCCCGCCTTCCACGCGCTGGGCGTGCCCGACTCGGCGATGCACCTGCTGAGCTACGTCATCGCGCTGAGCATCGTGGTCTTCCTGCACATGGTGATCGGCGAGATGGTGCCGAAGAACCTCGCCCTGGCGGGGCCGGAGAAGGCCGCGCTCTGGCTCGGCCCGCCGCTGGACCGCCTGGCCCGCTGGCTGGCCCCGTTCATCGCCTTCCTGAACGCCTTCGCCAACGGCGTGCTGCGGCTGTTCCGGGTCGAGCCCAAGGACGAGGTCGACTCGGTCGCCACCAGCGAGCAGCTGCTGCTGATGCTCACCGACTCCGGCGAGGCCGGGCTGCTCGACGACAGCCGCCGCGAACGCCTGGAGGACGCCCTGGAGATGGGCAGCCGCCCGGTCACCGAGGTGCTGCTCGACCCCGAGCAGCTGGTCACCGTCGGCCGCGAGGTCACCGGCGAGGAGATCCAGCGCCTGGCCGTACGCACCGGCTTCTCCCGCTTCCCGGTCGCCGACGAGCACGGCACCGTCCTCGGCTACCTGCACCTCAAGGACTCGCTGGAGGCCGACGACCTCACCGCGCCGATCCCGGCCCGGCTGTGGCGGCCGATCACCGTGCTGCGCTCGGGCCTGCCGCTGGACGACGCACTCGCCGCGATGCGCCGGGCCGCCGCCCACCTGGCCGCCGTGGTCGACCCGGACGGGCGCCAGCTCGGCCTGGTCGCCCTGGAGGACGTGCTGGAGGAACTGGTCGGCGAGGTGCACGACCCCGACCACCGGCCGCCCGGCGCGGCCCGGCGCTGACGGCGCGGCCCGCGAGGGCCGGGGCCGACCCC